>JAQBZY010000222.1 GCA_027620395.1 Pseudomonadota bacterium | reverse complement strand
CCTGCTCACTTCGACATCGTCGGTCAAGGTGACGCTCAACTGTCCGAGCTTTCCCTTGGCTGTCACGACGTTGCCCAGCATTTCCACCGTGACGCCATTCGGCACTGGCACGGGGCTCAATCCTACACGGGACATTGCTCTATTCCTCTCTATTACCCACCAGGTCCATCAAAAGACCTGGCAGAGAACTTCGCCGCCGACATTCTGAGCGCGCGCTTCGGCATCGGACAACACGCCGCGCGGCGTCGACAGGATGGCGATTCCGAGACCGTTGTAGACCCGGCCCAAATCGGCAATGGCGGAATAAACGCGTCGGCCCGGGGTTGAGACACGGGTCACGTTGCGGATCGCCGGGTCGCCCTCATGGTATTTGAGCTCGATTCGGATTTCCGATACGCCTTCGCGCACCTTTTCTTCCTCATAGCCACGGATGTAGCCTTCGCGCTTTAGCACTTCAAGGACGTTGCGACGCAGCCGCGACGCCGGACAGGCGACCGAACTCTTACGCGCGCGCTGACCGTTGCGGATGCGCGTGAGCATATCACCTAGGGGATCCGTCATGGACATTGGCGACTCTCCCTTACCAACTCGATTTCACGACGCCCGGGATCTGCCCCATCGAGGCAAGCTCCCGAAGCTTGATCCGGCACAGCCGGAATTTGCGATAGTTGCCGCGCGGGCGGCCAGTCAGCTCGCACCGGAGACGTTGCCGGCTCGGCGCCGCATTGCGTGGCACTTCGGCCAACTTCAAGCGGGCAAGGAACCGGTCTTCCGGCGACAAATCCTGATCCTTCGCGGCCGTTTTCAGGCGAGCCCGGACACCGGCGAATTTCTTCGCCAGGCGAACGCGCTTCTTTTCCCGTTCGATCGCGCTTTTCTTGGCCATTACGCTCTACTCCTTCGGCCGTTCAATTGGAGAACGGCATGTTGAACGCCCGGAGCAATGCCTTCGCTTCGGCATCGGTTCCAGCGGTCGTGCAGATAATGATATCCATGCCCCGGATGGCATCGATCTTGTCGTAATCGATTTCCGGGAAAATGATCTGTTCCTTGACGCCCATGGCATAGTTGCCGTGGCCATCGAAGCTCTTGCCGTTCAGTCCACGGAAGTCGCGGACCCGAGGCAGCGCCATGTTGACCAGGCGGTCGAAAAATTCATACATCATGGCTTTGCGCAAAGTCACCTTACAGCCGACGCTCAGGTTTTCGCGCAGCTTGAAGCCGGCGATCGCCTTTTTCGATTTCGTGATGATCGGCTTCTGACCGCTGATCAGCGCCAGATCGGTGACGGCGCCATCGATCTTCTTGCGATCCTGCGACGCTTCGCCGACGCCCATGTTGATGACGATTTTCTCGAGCCGCGGCACTTGCATCGGGTTCGTATAGCCGAACTCCTCACGCAACTGTGGCACGATCTGATTAACGTATATTTCCTGCAAACGCGTGGTCATGGATCCGTTCTCCGTTCGCTCAGGCGTCGATGACTTCGCCGGAGCGCTTCGCAAAGCGCACTTTCCGGCCGTCTTCGAGGGTCTTGAACCCGACGCGGGTCGGTTTATCGTCCTTCGGGTCGACATGCGCCAAATTTGACATATGGATCGTCGCTTCCTTCTCGACGATGCCGCCGGCACTGCGGTTGGACGCCGCCTGGTGACGTTTCACCTTGTTGACACCCTGCACGATGGCGCGGCCGGTATCGGGAAACACCTTGACGACATCACCAGTGACACCCTTGTCCCGGCCGGTGCGGACGATCACCCGATCGCCCTTCTTGATCTTGGCAGACATCACAAAACCTCCGGGGCGAGCGAGACGATCTTCATGTACTTCTTGGCCCTGAGTTCGCGGGTCACCGGGCCGAAAATGCGGGTACCGATCGGTTCGCCCTGCTTGTTGATCAGGACGGCGGCGTTGCTGTCGAAGCGGATCGTGGTGCCGTCTTGTCTGTGGATGTCCTTGGCGGTGCGGACAACGACCGCCTGCATGACATCGCCCTTCTTGACCTTGCCGCGCGGGATCGCGTCCTTCACCGAAACGACAATGACGTCGCCGATGGAGGCATATCTACGCTTCGAACCGCCAAGCACCTTGATGCACTGGACCCGGCGCGCGCCGGAGTTGTCGGCGACTTCTAAATTTGTTTCGACCTGGATCATCGTTCAGGTTCCCTTATTCCGACCGGAGCGCTCAGGCGCTCCCGGTGATCACTTCCCAGCACTTCCGCTTAGATATCGGCCGGCACTCGCGGATCGAAACTTCGTCGCCGATCTTACACGCGTTCATCTCGTCGTGCGCCGCGTACTTCTTCGATTTCTTGACGTACTTCTTGTAGATCGGATGCATGACCCGGCGCTCGACCCGGACCGTCACCGTTTTGTCCATTTTGTCGCTGACGACGACACCCTGCATTACTCGCTTCGGCATGACGACGTTTCCTTAACTCTGAACCTTGGCGGCGGTTCTGCGCTCGCCTTGGATGGTTTTGATGCGCGCGATGTCGCGGCGCACGATCTTGACGCGGTCGGTCTTTTCCAACTGCCCGCTCGATTTCTGGAAGCGCAGATTGAAAGCTTCCTTGCGCAGATCGCCGAGCTGGTCCTTGAGCTCGTCGTCCGTCTTGGTACGAATGTCGATCGCCTTCATATCCTCAACCCTCTTCACCGAGACGCGTCACGAAGCGCGTCTTGATCGGAAGTTTCGCCGCCGCCAGCGCGAACGCCTCGCGGGCGACGCTGGCCGGCACGCCGTCAATCTCGAACATGATCCGGCCCGGCTTGACCCGGCAAATCCAAAACTCCGGATTGCCCTTACCCTTGCCCTGGCGGACTTCGGCCGGCTTCTGCGACACCGGAACGTCCGGGAAAATACGGACCCAGACGCGCCCGGCGCGCTTCATGTGACGCGTCATGGCGCGGCGCGCGGCCTCGATCTGGCGGGCCGTGATCCGGTCCGGCTCAACGGCTTTCATACCGTAAGCGCCGAAATTCAATTCCGTCCCGCCCTTGGCATTGCCGTGAATACGGCCCTTGAATGCCTTGCGGAACTTGGTCCTCTTCGGAGACAGCATCGCTCTCTATCCTTCTCTGACGTCGGCCTTAGCGTTGCGGCTGCTGATCGAGTTGCAGCTTTTCGGACGCCATTGGGTCGTGCGCCAGGATTTCACCTTTGTATATCCAAATCTTCACGCCGCAGACGCCATAGGTGGTGATTGCCGGCGCCTCGCCGTAATCGATGTTGGCGCGAAGCGTGTGCAGCGGCACCCGGCCCTCGCGATACCATTGCATGCGGGCGATTTCGGCGCCGCCCAAACGGCCGGCGCAGTTGATGCGGATACCCTCGGCGCCGACGCGCATCGCCGACTGCACGGCGCGCTTCATGGCCCGGCGGATCGACACCCGGCGCTCGATCTGCTGCGCGACGTTCTCGGCGACCAGTTGGGCATCAATTTCCGGCTTGCGGATCTCGACGATGTTCAGATGCACCTCGGCATCGGTCATGGCCGCGACCTCGCGCCGGAGCACTTCGATATCCTGCCCCTTGCGGCCAATGACGACGCCCGGCCGAGCGGTGTGGATGGTGATTCGGGCCTTCTTCGCTGGCCGCTCGATCACCACCTTGGAAACACCGGCCTGGGCCAGCTTCTTCCTGAGGAATGCCCTGATCTTGATGTCCTGATGCAACAGGTCGGCGTAGTTGGCATCGGCAAACCAGCGCGAGTCCCAAGTCCTGTTGATGCCGAGCCGGAACCCGATCGGATTTACTTTTTGACCCATTACGCCGTCTCCTCGCGTTCGCGCACGATTAACCGCATGTTGCTGAAGGGCTTCATGACACTGGACGAGCGGCCACGGCCGCGGGCTTGCCAACGCTTCATGACGATGCTCTTGCCGACAGAGGCCTCTGAAACGAATAACCGATCGACATCGAGCTGATGATTGTTCTCGGCATTGGCGATCGCACTTTCAAGAAGCTTCTTCACGTCCTTGGCTACCCGCCGCTGCGAAAACGCCAGCGTGGCCAGAGCCTTGCCACAGTCCTTGCCACGAATCAGCTGGGCGACCAGATTGAGCTTCTGCGGCGATACTCGGATATGGCGGGCGATCGCCAGCGCCTCGTTATCCTTGAGCTTCCGCTCGGCGGCTTTTTTGCCCATGGCTAAGCCCTCTTACCCTTCTTGTCGATGCCGTGGCCATAGTAGGTCCTGGTCGGCGAGAACTCGCCGAACTTGTGACCG
>JAQBZY010000221.1 GCA_027620395.1 Pseudomonadota bacterium | reverse complement strand
CATCTTGTCGAAGAATTCCGTCATGTCGCAGGCCAGATCCTTGACCACCGGCATATTGCGTAGCGGCGCGATTTCGATGCTGCCGTCGGTGGCGACCTTGTCAACGTGGGTGCGGCAGGTCCAGCGCGGCCGTCCGTTTACCGTCATGCCGCACGATCCACACATGCCGACCCGGCATGCGAAGCGGTAGCTCAGCGTAGGGTCGAGCTTACGCTGAATATAGGTGACGACGTCGAGCACCGTCTGCGACGGCTGCCTCGGCACCTGATAGGATTGGTAGTGACCGTCGGCGGCGCCGCGCCAGACCGAGACCTTGAGAACGGATGCGGGCGTGTTTGATTCCATGGCATCGGTTATAGCCGGTCCGGCAATTCGGCGCCATCTAAACTATTGATAATAAATTGATTTGTTTTAAAGTTACTTGAGAATAATTAAATCATTAGCGGCTTACCGCAACCGCCTGGATGATTGCGCCGATACCTGTTTCCGGCTCAAGCCACGGCCCCGTGGCGCCGGATTGGACATCGAGGCCGGCGTTCCGCCATGTCGTGGCGGCGGCATCCGGATCGTCGACGGCGACGGCGAAACCGGCGAAGGCCGCCGGCCGGCCGCTGAAATGCCGCGACGTTCCCGCGAACCGTGCTTCGAGCGCGGCCGGCGAAAGCGCCGTCAGCCGGCCACGCGGTGTGTCGACGGCCATTTCACCGGATTTTATTTCCTCTGCTGGCGCGCCGGCCAGGACCGACAGAAACCGCGCCGCATTTGTGGTGTCTTCGGCGACCAGCAGCACCTCGGCGATGGCCCGCGCGCCGTTGCCATGCGCCTGATATTCGGGCTTCCAGAAAAGTTCCGGCTTCCATTGCCGGCAAGTGAAAAAAGCGGTCTCCGGCATTTTTGGATCGCTGGCGAAGGTCAGCGAAAATCCGACCGTCACCTCGGTGCCGTCCGGCAGCTTGGCGATCCTGGAAAATGTGAACGGGTCATGGACCCGGAGCCCGCCATCCTGGAAATCCCGCTGGTCCCGATCCTCGTCCTTGCTTTCCAGGACCAGCATCGACATCCCTTCGCGGTTTAGCAGAAAATCGCGGTTGAAGGCCGGAAAGCTGAAACCGGTTTCGGTCGGCTCGAAAATATCGGCTGGCCGCTCGACCGACAAAAGCTCGAGGAAATTGCCCTGCATCTGCACTAGACGATTGTCGGTGCCGAACGGATGATGCGCCCTTGGCGTCAGGGAAAACCCGAGGCTTTCGAACAATACCGCCGCTTTGTCCAGATTCCGGACGGCCAGAACCAGATGGTCGATACCTCTTTGCATGACGTCTCCTAGGCCTCTGCGCTAAACTAAGCTGGAAACCTACCGCCCGAAACACGGATCGGGCAACCCGAGGGCTCAGATTGTCATCACCCTGTATCGCCGAAATCCACCTCGAGCTTTTAGCATTACCGCTCCGGGTTCCCTACAAGCTCGCCTTCGGGCCGGTGACGCAGTTCGACACTCTGATTGTCACGGTCATCGACGAAGATGGCCGCGAGGGCTTCGGCGAGGCAACGATTCTGACCGGCTATACGCCGGAGACCATCGACAGTTGCTGGCGGGAGGCCGGGTCGCTGGCCGACGCCATGGTTGGCCTTGAATTTGCCGACGCCAAGGACGCGGCCCTGGTCCGGCACGGCCAAGCGCCGTTCACCGTGACCGCGCTGGTGAGCGCGATCGAGATGCTGGAAGGCCACCCGCTGCTCCACATCAAGGCCCCGGTGCTAGTGCCGCTGTTAGCTATCCTGAACGCCACCGACGAGGCCGCAATTGAGCAAGAAATCACGGCGCATGTGGCGGCGGGGTACGGGACCATCAAGGTCAAGGTCGGGTTCGAGCTGGAAAGCGATCTCAAACGGACGGCGTTCATCCAATCCTGTCTCCCTGGTGGTGTGCGGATTAGGATCGACGGCAACCAGGGGTTCTCGAAAGAAGACGGGGTTGCCTTCGCGTCCCAGATTTCGCCCGATCAGGTCGAATTGTTGGAACAACCTTGCCACATGGACGACTGGGACGCGTCCGCCGCCGTCGGCGCCGTCAGTAATGTTCCCCTGATGCTGGACGAAAGTATCTATGGGCCCCGTGAAATCGAAATGGCGGCCAAACTCGGCACCGTTAAATTTGTAAAACTGAAATTGATGAAGGCCGGCAGCCTCGATGCGTTGGCCAAGCAACTGGACCTGATCGGCGATCTCGGCATGACGCCGGTACTCGGCAACGGCGTCGCCGCCGATCCCGGCTGCTGGATGGAGGCCTGCGTGGCGCGGCGCCATATCGACAATGCCGGCGAAATGAATGGATTTCTAAAGCCGCACGCGCGCCTATTCAAGACGCCGATGACCGTCGAGCGAGGCGCTATCAAATTGCTGCCGGGCCGGCCGGCCATGGTGGATGTCGGCCCGTTCGTTCAGGCCCGGCACTCCAAACGACACGCATGATCATATTCGGTCATTCCATTCCGATTGTGCTTGGCATGGCCGCCGCCATTTGCACCGGCGGCATCATCAAGGGCATTACCGGCATCGGATTGCCGGTCGTCACCATGGTCATCGTGATCAATTTCGTCGATCCGAAGACGGCCTTGGCCCTGATCGTGATGGCGATCGTGGTGACCAATATCTGGCAGGGTGTGCGGGCCGAGAAAATACTGGAACCGATCAAACGCTTTTGGCTGATGCTGGTCGTCTTCATCGCGGCACTTTGGGTAGGCGCCCAGATCGTCGCCGGGCTCGACCGAAATCTGGTGCTCGGCATCGTCGGTTTGGCGGTGGTTATTTTCGCCGGCTCGAACTTATGGCGGCCGCCGGTCCAGCCATTGGGACCAGTGGCCGAGCGCGTGCTTGGGCCGGTCGCAGGTGTGCTCGGCGGCCTTCTCGGCGGCATGACGACGATCTGGGGGCCGCCGCTGATGATGTTTCTGTTCACGCTCAAACTGTCGAAGGACGCTTGGGTACAGACGGTCGGCGTCTTGTGGTTGGTCGGTGCAGTGCCGCTGGCTGCATTCTATTGGCAAAATGGCGTGCTCAATCCTGACACCATTTGGCTGTCGCTCGCGGCTTGCATTCCGGCCATGATCGGCATTTGGATCGGCGAGCGGATCAGGACCCGGATCAATGAGGAGTGGTTTCGGAAAATTCTTCTGATCGCGCTCGTCTTGATCGGTCTCAATTTAATACGCCGGGCATTTTTTTGAGTTCGTTCCTCGTGCCGCCGCGTGGTGCACGCCTTTGGCATCAGACCTTCAGCAGCAATTTTCCGACCGTTTTTCCAGCTTCCAGATAATCGTGCGCCGATTTGGCGTCGGCCAAGGGAAACTCCCGGTCGATGGCAACCTTGAGCCGGCCTGACCGGATCCACTCGAACAAATCGTGGCTGCGCTGGGCGATTTCAGCAGCGTCATGGGTATAGTCCCAAAGGTGCGGCCTGGTCAGGAAAATCGATCCGGCCTCGGCCAAATCCAAGGGATCGATGGAGCGGACGGCGCCCGACGCGCCACCGAACAGCACCACCGTGCCACGCCGCTTGGCCGCCTTCATGGAACCCTTGATGGTCATCTGACCGATGCCATCATAGACAACGTCGACGCCTTCACCGTCGGTCATTTCTAGGGCGCGCTCCGCGAAATCCTGGTCCCGGTACATGATCGGCTCGCCGCCATGCCGGCTGGAAATCGCCGCTTTCTCCGGCGTCGAGACCGTGCTCAGCACGCGGGCGCCGCGAATTTTTGCGATCTGCGTCAGCAATTGTCCGACGCCGCCGGCGCCGGCGTGAACCAGACACGTCTTGCCGGGCCCCAATGGATAGAGCGAGTGGCTCAGATAATGCGCCGTCATGCCTTGCAGCATCAACGTGACGGCGGTTGGCATGTCGACTTCCGCCGGCACCTTGACTAACCGCCAGGCCGGGACAGCGGCGTACTCGGCGTAACTGCCGAGCGCCAAGCAATAGGCAACCCGGTCACCGGCTTGCACGTTGGCGACACCGGGCCCGACCGCCTCGACGGTGCCGCCGCCTTCCATGCCGGGCACGAATGGCGGCGTGTTGCGGTAGGTCTCGGATGTCTTGTAGACACCGCCCCGGACATAGACATCGATGAAGTTGATGCCGGCGATCTCGATTTTGACGAGGGCCTGGCCCTCGCCCAGTTGAGGTTTGGTAACGCCTAGCTCGAAGCGGAGCTGATCGGCGCCACCGTAGGCGTTAAC
>JAQBZY010000220.1 GCA_027620395.1 Pseudomonadota bacterium | reverse complement strand
CCGCCGGGTTCGGCTTCTCGGATTTTCCTCGGGGATGACGGCACGGACGGTGACGGCGAGGCCCGGCATTTGATCGAGGGTGGCGGTCAATTTCCGTCCCGGCGTGAGCCCGCTCACTAGCTGTACCGGGATATCGGCCTCGATCTCAAGATTTTCGTCGTCGATCATGTTGACGATTGGGTCGCCCGGTCTGACATAGGCGCCGCTTTCGGTGTGGCGCTGGGTGACGATACCGCCATACGGCGCCAATATCTCGCCGTTCTTGAGCTGGATTTCGGCCAATTGCAACGCCGCCTCGGCGGATTTGAGATTGGCATGCGCTTCGGCCAGTTGGCTTTCCGCTGTTGCCGCTTCACGTTCCTTGTCTTCGAACTTGGCCGGCGTGAAAGCGGGGGATTTCCTGAGCCCTTTGATGCGGTCGAGTTCCTGTTCGACTAGGCCTACTCGCTCGCGTTGGGATTCCACCTTGGCCTTGGCGGTGGCGACATCGGCGGCGTAGCGGTCACGTTCGGCGATGAACGATGCCGTCACCAACTCGGCGATCACGTCACCGGCTTTGACCCGGTCACCGACCTCGACCAGAAACGTCTGCAGCGGTCCCGCGACCCGGGCGGCGACGACGCCGGCGCGCTTGGGAACGAAACGGCCCAACACCGGCAGCATTTGCGACATCAACTCTCGCCGTACCTTGTCGACGACGACGTTTGTCGTCACCGGTGGCGTCCCCGGATTCTGGGCCGATGCCGGTAGGGTGCCGGCGAATTGCACACCCGACAGTATTAACAGAACTAAGGCATGCGGTCGGAATGACATTCTGTGTTCCTACCTGATGGCCGCTAGACACATCGATTGACGGCCTCGGGCCACCAAAAATTTCGGTCAACATGACGCATCGCGTCTAAAATAGACTAGACCGTCCAGTCCATTATAAGTAAGTTGGATTCTGGGCGCAACGGCGAATGACTCTACCGTCGGCGCCCGTGTAGGGGAGACGCCATGCGCCCAGCGTCGGTTAAGCCAGCCATTTTACCCACCCAAAGCGATGTCGTGGCGCCGACATCGACGACGAAACGTCAGGCGATCCTGAACGCGTCCGCATTGGAATTTCTGGAAAAAGGCTACGGCGCCGCCAGCATGGACGACATCGCGGCCAAGGCCGGGGTGTCGAAGCAGACCGTCTACAGCCACTTCGGCGCCAAAAGCAGCCTGTTCGAGGGCATCGTCAGGGAAAGATGCGAGGCGCTAACCGGTGCCGGCAGCCTGATTGAGGTTTCCGGCGCACCAGACGAGGTGTTGACCGGGTTAGCGCGGAAATTCCTGAGTACTGTTCTCGACCGTTCCAATTTGGCGCTGTATCGGGTCATCGTCGCCGAAAGCGGCAGATTTCCGGAATTGGCGATGGCGTTCTATCGGGCCGGTCCGGATGCGGCGGCGAATGGCCTTGCCGCCTATATCGATCGTGAACGGCAGATCGGAACCCTGAGGGTTGGCGACCCCCGCCGGGCGGCCGAGGATTTTTTCGCGTTGATGCGCGGTGATCTGTTCATGCGGCATTTGCTGGGGCTGGCGGACGAGCCGCCGCCGTCAGTGGTCGAGGCTGCGGCCGGACACGCCGTTGACGTTTTTCTCGGCAAGTATGGCGCCGATTGAAAAACCCCGCGGAATCGCCAAAATACTGCCGATGAGAAGCTTTGCCGTTCTCCTGATTATGTTCTTCCTGGCGCTGGCCGGCCCGGCTATGTCGGATTTGGTCGGGCATGGCGGCATGGTCCGTAGTGTCGATGTCTCGGGCGACGGCTCGCGGGTCATTACCGGCAGTTTCGATTATTCGGCCCGGATATGGGATTTCGGCGCGCAGCGCGAAATTGCGGTCCTCAATGCCCACGAAGGACCGGTCACCAGCGTTCGGTTTTCGCCGGACGGAAAAACCGCACTGACCACCAGCGATGACTTCACGGCTATTCTTTGGGACATGCGGACGTTCAAGGTTCGGCACCGCCTGACCGGACACCGGCACAAGGTCATGGCCGCGGCCTTCAGCCCAAAAGGTGATCTGATCGCGACCGGTTCCTGGGACGGCACGGTCAGGCTTTGGGACGGCGCCAGCGGCAAACAAGTCCACGAAATTTCCGTCGGCAAGCCGGTGAACGCGGTGGTGTTCTTGTCTAACGGCAGGCTACTGGCGACCGGCAGCCACGACCCGATGATCCGAATATGGGATGTCGAGACCGGCGCCATCAGCGGCAAGCTCGAAGGGCATCTGATGGGCGTGACCGCGCTTAGTGTGTCGCCGGACGGCAACAAATTGTTGTCGGCCAGCATCGACAAGTCGGTCCGGCTTTGGGACCCGGCGAAGGAAACCGAGCTTCGGGAAATCAGGGTTCACGATGGGCAGGTCTACGATGTTCAGTTCTCGGCGGACGGCAAACGGGCGTTGACGGCGGGCAAGGACGGTTACGTGATCGAGTGGGATCTGGCGAGCGGCAAGCCGGAGCACGAGATCGCCGCGCACAAGCGGATCGCTTGGGCGGCGCGCTACACGCCGGACGGTCGCTTCGCGATTTCGGCGAGCTCCGACGAGCAGGCCCGGGTCTGGCATTTACAGACCGGCGACCGGGTCGGCCAACATGTGGAAGCCGGCAACGAGCCGCAGCCGTGGCTGGCCAGCGATCACCCAGGGGCACCCCTGTTCGGCAAATGTGCCCGCTGCCATTCCTTGAAAGCCGACGGACCGTCGCGGTCCGGGCCGCACTTCGAGGGATTGTTCGGGCGTGCCGCCGGTACCGTCCGGGGTTATCACTATTCATCGGCACTCACCGGCAAGAATTTCAAATGGGACGAGCGGACGCTTTATCAACTATTCAGCGACGGCCCCGACAAGATGCTTCCCGGCACCAAAATGCCGGTGCAACGGGTCACCGACGCGAAGCAGCTTGCCGATCTGGTGGATTACTTGAAAATCCTCACCGCCGCCAAAGCCAATTAGATAGCCTTTTAGTTCGGAGAAATCATGACGACGTTGCTGTATAGCCATCCGGCCTGCGTCGAGCATGACCCCGGCACTTATCACCCCGAGCGGCCGGATCGGCTGCGTGCCGTCATGGCCGGCCTCGATGCCGACGAATTCAAGCATTTGGACAGGATCGAAGCGCCGGAGATCGATCTCGATATCGTGGCCCGCGTGCATGCGTCGGACTACGTGCAGTTGATCATGGACAATATCCCGACCGAGGGGCGGGTCAGACTCGATCCCGATACCGCCATGTCGCCGAGATCGGGCGAAGCGGTGTTGCGGGCGACCGGCGCCGCCGTCGCCGCCGTCGATGCGGTCGTCGACAAGAAGGCGCAAAATGCGTTCTGCGCCGTCCGCCCGCCCGGCCATCACGCCGAGTCCGGCCATGCCATGGGATTTTGCCTGTTCAATTCGGCCGCCATCGCCGCCTTTCACGCGCGGGCCAAGCACGGCATGCGGCGTGTCGTGGTGGTCGATTTCGACGTTCATCACGGCAACGGCACGCAGCATAGCTTCGAGCATGTCGAAGGACTGATGTACGCGTCTAGTCACCAGTATCCGGCCTATCCTGGCACCGGCTCGACCCGCGAGACGGGTGACTACAAGAACATCGTCAACGTCCCGCTGGCGCCGGGCGCTGGGTCAAAGGAGTTCCGGAACGGCTACGAGGAAGTGATTTTTCCGGCGCTCCGCGCCTTCAAGCCGGAACTGCTGATCATCTCGGCTGGCTTCGATGCGCACGCCAACGATCCGCTGGCGCAATTGGAACTCAGGACCGACGACTATCTATGGGTGACGCGGTATTTGCTCGACATCGCCGACGACTGCTGCGACGGCCGCGCTGTTTCGCTATTGGAGGGCGGCTACGATCTGGACGCGCTTAGGGACAGCTCGTCGGTGCATGTGCGGGCGCTGATGGAAAGGTGAGGGGCTCGCCCGCATTCTTCGAGACGCCCGCTACACGGGCTCCTCGGGATGAGGACGGCAATTGAAAAAAGCCCTCATCCTGAGGAGCGGCGAAGCCGCGTCTCGAAGGATGTGGCGGAACACGAAAAATCTACCCGCATTGTCCACGGTGCCGCAGCATGTGATCGGCCAAGACGCAGGCCATCATGGCTTCCCCGATCGGCACGGCGCGGAGCCCGACACAAGGGTCGTGCCGGCCCTTGGTCGAGATGTCGGTTTCATGGCCGCCGCGGTCGATGGTGCGTCTTGGTGTCAGGATCGAACTGGTCGGCT
>JAQBZY010000219.1 GCA_027620395.1 Pseudomonadota bacterium | reverse complement strand
AGTTGCGCCCAACGGTCGACGGAACTTGGGATCTGCTGGTTGGCGAGCGACCGATCTACGCCGGCGGATACGCTCGCGCGCTTTCGGCCCAGATCAACAATTTTCAAAAATCGCCGGCGCAACGGTTCCTAGCACCGCCGGAGCCGGGCCGCTTTGATGCCTACACGGAACGCCTGATCGCGCGAATTCGTGCCGACGCCGAAGCCGCCGGGATCCGTTTCGCTGACGCCCCAACGGCGCCGAAATGCCATTATCTGTTCGCCCTTGGCGTCGGGTTCGGCGGCCATCTCATCGATATTTGCCGGATCACCGGATGCCGGGTACTGCACGTCCTCGACATGGACATCGAGCATTTGTTTCACGCGTTGGCGGTCACCGATTGGACGGCGGTGTCGATCGAGCTTTCACGGCTTGGCGTCACTTTTCGGTTTACTTTCAGGGCCGACCCCATGGATCTGGCGATGGGCGCAGTGTCATCGGTTCGCTTGATCGATCCCGCCGCCGCCGATGGATATACTTTTTTCGTACATCGGCCGGACCCGGTCCTGATCGCGGCGGCGCATCTGATCGAACGCGAGATGGCGGCGCTTTACGGCGATGTCGGGCATTTTTACGACGAAATGCTGATGCTGAAGAACGCGCACGCCAATTTGGCTGGAGGCGCATTGATGTTCCGCCGCGATCACGGCCAGCAAATCGGCGCGCCGATATTCGTCGTCGGATCGGGGCCGTCACTCGATCAATCGTTCGGCGATCTGAAGCGCTTGCGCCATGGCGGGATCGTGATTTCCTGCGGATCGGCGTTGCGGGCATTGCTGACCGCCGGCATCCGGCCGGATTTCCAGATCGAGATCGAAAACATCGATGTCGAGCCGACCATCCAACCGGTCGCCGAGCAGTTCGACTTGGCCGACATCACGCTAGTCGCCGCCGTCAGCACCGACGCCGGCGCCGTCAACCGGTTCAAGAAACGCCTTTTCTTCCACCGCCGTGGCTTGGTGACTTATCCATTCCTGGCCACCGACGAAACCGACGCGTTGGCGCACACCGATCCGACCGTCGGTAATGCCGGACTCGCCTTCGCGCTGGCGTTGCGTCCGACCGGCGTCTATCTGTTCGGACTTGATCTCGGCGTTCGCGTCGACAACGGAATGCATCACGCCAAAGACAGCTATCACTATATCGATCTAGACGATCAGATCGTCAGCCAACAGGATTTGTTGTTCGACATCGAGGGACCGGCCAATTTTGGCGGCACCGCAAAAAGTTCACGCGGATTTCATCTCGCGCGGCTCGGCATGGAAGCTGCAATCGTCAGGGCTCCTAACGTCCGCGTCTGGAACTGCAGCGACGGCATCCAAATCGGCGGCGCCACGCCGATGCAGCCGGCCGACATCCCGGTTGCCATGACCGATGCGCACGAATGCGCCGCCAGAATATCGGCCGCCGCCGACGCCCTGGCGCCGGAAACCTTTCAGCGGAGATGGCGGGCCGGCGAACTGGCCGCGGAAATCGACGAACTCGCCAAAACTCTGATTGCCGAAACCCTAGCGGCCCCATCGCAGATGGACCGCCAGCACATGAACCGGATGATGGAGATTCTGACCCCGGCGATGCAACCCGAGGCCGCGCTCGCCAATCCGATATCCGGCGCCGCGCTTTGGTCCTTGCGCGGCACGGTCTACATGTTTCTGATCGCGGTGCGCTATCTGGCAGTGCGGCAGTCTTCGGGCGAGCCGGCAGCGGCGAACGACATTTTCAAGGCCGCCCTTGCCGGCGGCATCCAGGAGCTGGTCCGGGTCGCTGACGCGGCGCTCGCCGACCCTTCGGCAGCGTTGCCGGCCGGCGATCTGCCGTTGATCTGGGTGCCGCCGCCGGCGAATTGACCGCTTAAATGTGAATCGACCGGCCAGCGACGCCCATGGCCGCTTCCTTGACCGCTTCCGGCAGTCCCGGATGGCCGTGGCAGATGCGGGCCACGTCCTCGGCCGAACCGCCGAACTCCATCACGTTGACCACTTCTTGGATCAGATCGCCGGCCTGCGGGCCGACGATGTGACAGCCAAGTATCCGGTCGGTCGAGGCATCGGCGATGATCTTTACGAAGCCGTCGGCGTCGTCGTTGCACTTAGCGCGCGCGTTGGCGGTGAACGGGAACTTGCCGATCTTGTAGGCGACGCCGCTTTTCTTGAGTTGTTCCTCGGTCTTGCCGACCGATGCGATTTCCGGATGCGTGTAGACGATTCCGGGAATGGCGCCGTAGTCGACGTGACCGGTCTGACCGGCCATGATCTCGGCGCAGACGACGCCTTCTTCTTCGGCCTTGTGCGCCAGCATGGCGCCGCCGATGACGTCGCCGATGGCATAAATGCCGGCGACGTTGGTCTGATAGTCGGCGTCGACTTTGACGAACCCGCGCTCATCGATGTCGACGCCGATTTTGTCGAGACCAAGACCGTCGGTGATCGGCCGCCGACCAATGGCGACCAGCACCACATCGGCTTTCATGGTTTCGGCCTTGCCGCCGTCCCGAGGCTCCATGGTCAAGGTGACGCCATTGGCAGCCGACTTGGCGCCGGTGACCTTGGTCGCCATCTTGAAGTTCATGCCCTGCTTCTTGAGAATCCGAGCGACCTGCTTTTGCACTTCGCCGTCCATGCCCGGCAGCACGATGTCGAGAAATTCCACCACCGTGACATCGGCGCCCAAGCGCCGCCACACCGAGCCGAGTTCAAGCCCGATCACGCCGGCGCCGATCACGACCATGGTCTTCGGAACTTTCGGCAGCGACAGCGCGCCGGTCGACGATACAATTTTTTTCTCGTCGATAGTGACACCCTTGAGTGGCGTGACGTCGGAGCCGGTGGCGATGATGATGTTCTTGGTCTTCAGCGTCTGCGGCTTGGCGCCCTTGGCCGACGGCGTCACCGTCACCTCGCCGGCCGATTTGACCGAGCCGGCGCCGACGATGTAGTCGACCTTGTTTTTCTTGAACAGGAACTCGATGCCCTTGGTCAGCTCATCGACGACTTTGTCCTTGCGGCCGAGCATAACCGGCAGATCGACGGCGAGGCCCGAGACCTTGATGCCGTGGTGCGCGAATTCCTGTTTCGCCATTTCGTAGTGGTGCGAGGATTGCAACAAGGCCTTTGACGGAATGCAGCCGACATTGAGACAGGTGCCGCCGAGTTTGCCGCGCTTCTCGACGACCGCGGCCTTCAATCCCAACTGAGCGGCGCGGATGGCGGCAACATAGCCGCCCGGGCCGCCGCCGACGACGACGACATCATAGGTATCGGACATCGGTTCCTCCGTTATCAGACGTCGAGCATGATGCGCTGCGGATCCTCGAGCAGGTCCTTCATCCGGACCAGGAACGAGACCGCCTCGCGGCCGTCGACGATTCTGTGATCGTAGCTGAGCGCCAGATACATCATCGGCCTGATCACGACCTGATCGCCGACCGCCATCGGCCGCTTCTGGATTTTGTGCATGCCGAGGATAGCGGATTGCGGCACGTTCAATATCGGCATTGAATTCAAGGAGCCATAAACGCCACCGTTGGAGATCGTGAAGGTACCGCCAGCCATTTCGTCCATGCCGAGCTTGCCGTCCCGAGCCCGTTTGCCGAAGTCGGCGATGGCTCCTTCGATTTCGACGAAGCGCATCGCATCGGCGTCCCTGAGGACCGGCACAACCAGACCCTGCGGCGTGCCGACGGCGACGCCGACATTGTAGTAGTTCTTGTAGATCAGTTCCTCGCCGTAGATTTCGGCGTTGACCGCCGGCCATTCCTTGAGCCCGATGCAGGCAGCGCGGACGAAAAACGACATGAAACCGAGCCGCACACCGTGCTTCTTTTCGAACTGATCCTTGTAGGTGGCGCGGAGTTCCATCGCCGCGCCCATGTCGACCTCGTTCCAGGTCGTCAGCATGGCGGCGGTGTTCTGAGCTTCCTTGAGTCGCCCGGCGATAATCTTGCGCAACTTGGTCATGCGCACCCGTTCCTCGCGCGGATCGTCCGGACGGGGCGGTAGATCGGCGGAGGAGACGATGCCGCCAGATGGTGCCGCGGCGGCCGTGGCACGGCGTTTCGCGGTGCCGGCGGCGATGGCGGCCAATGCATCTTCCTTGGTTACCCGGCCACCCGGCCCGGTGCCGGAGATCAAATTCGAATCCAGGTCGTTGTCATCCACCAGTTTGCGTACGGCCGGTGAAAGGGGCGGTCGGGCGGGCGCGGCAGGGGCTGCCGGTGC
>JAQBZY010000218.1 GCA_027620395.1 Pseudomonadota bacterium | reverse complement strand
CGCGCTGAAGACCCGGGCTTGCCGGCTTGACGGCGCCCGCCCCGCCATATATATAGCCGCCTTCTCGGCCGGCGACGGTCTTAGAGTAAAAAGGTTTTTCGATATGGCGAACCATGCCTCAGCCAAGAAACGCATCCGTCAGACGGCGCGTCGTAGTGACGTCAACCGGGCTCGCGTCGGCTCCATTCGGACCTCGGTGCGCAAGCTCGAGGAAGCAATCTCCGGTGGCGACAAGGCGGCGGCCGAAGAGGCATTAAAAACGACAACACCTTTGCTCGCGCGTGGCAGCCGCCAGGGTGTGTTGCACAAGAACACGGTGGCGCGCAAAACGTCGCGCCTCGTCCGCCGCGTCAAGGCGATGAAAAGCTAAAACTTTTTGAATTTTTCAAGCCGCGTCGATTGTCGCGGCTTCTTCTTTGCCCGCGCGCGAACCGACGGTTAGCAAAAAGACGTGTGCAATGCGGCTGCCAGCCTTGCGACCTTAAAAGCGAGACCTTTCAATCGGGTATCGGATGTCAAGAAATATATTTCCGGTTTTTTGCTTCGTCATTGCATGATCATGTTGTCAGCGAGCATAGACCTCCCTACTATTTGACTGTTCCGGCGACGGAATTTTCAATGGCAGCGATGGAGAAAAAATCAGCCGGCATTCCGAAATCTGGATGTGGCGCAAGGAACTGTTGTGTGACCGCATCTGGCATTGCATGATCGCGATCAAGGATAGTTTTACCGCAGATAAAATAAAATTCGATTGACGATAAACCGATAAAAGATTTTAACGCGCGCCTGATTGGTTATAAAATTTAGAAACGTTGAACGCGATATAAGAAACGGCGCAAGCCGATAGAAAATCCTAAGGGGGGTTGGCATTGGGTGATAAGATGGCATGGCGGTAATCAGCGCTGAGCAAAAGACCGAAGGAAATTTCGATCCGTCGGTTTGACTGCTTGGTTCTGTGTCTAACAAAACTTATCCGCCATCGTTTCCTCGATTGCCACGCATCGCCCAGTCGGGCGATCTTCCGTGGAATTCTTTCGGCACCAAGTGGGGGGATTATGCCCCGCTGGCATGTGTCCGTTTCGATGCGACGACAACGCCGAGGGGAAGCGATTTAAATGAAAGATTCCAAACCTGGCAACGGCCTGACTCCTGGCGCGGACGAAGCCGTCCTTGCGCAGTGGACGGCGGTCAGCAATCTGTTGCGAGGGGATATCGGCGAGGCTGCGTATCAAAGCTGGATCAAGCCGATGTCGATCCGCAGCATCGAGGACAGCGTCATTCAGGCGACCGTGCCGACACGGTTCATGCGCGATTGGGTGGTCGCGCATTATGCCGAGCGGATCGCGGCGCTCTGGCAGCAAGAGGTTCCGGACGTGCGCTCGGTCGAGGTTTTGGTCCGCAGCGAACAGCCGAGCGCGGTCCAGAAGCCCGCAGCGACACGGCCGAGCGCCGCCGACTCGGCATCCCGCTACGATACGGCCGAGAGGGAACGGCTGAGCGCGCCGTTGGATGCGCGCTGCACATTCGAAAACTTTGTCGTCGGTAAGCCGAACGAGTTTGCCTATGCCGCCTCCCGGCGCGTTGGCGAAGCCGAGCGGGTGCCGTTCAATCCGTTGTTCCTTTACGGCGGCGTCGGCCTCGGCAAGACGCACCTGATGCATGCCATCGCCTGGCACATTCGCCAGACCACGCCCGAGCGCACCGTGGTCTATCTGTCGGCGGAAAAGTTCATGCACCGGTTCGTTCAGGCGATCCGCGAAAGCACGACCATGGACTTCAAAAACCAATTTCGTTCGGTCGACGTTCTGATGATCGACGATGTCCAGTTCATCGCCGGCAAGGAATCAACCCAGGAAGAGTTCTTCCATACATTCAATGCCCTGGTCGATCAGGGCCGGCAAATCGTCATCTCCGCCGATAAGTCGCCGTCGGATCTGGAGGGGATGGAGGAGCGCCTGGTTTCCCGGCTTAATTGCGGTCTGGTCGCCGACATCCATGCCACCACGTACGAGCTTAGGCTCGGCATTTTGCAATCGAAGGCCGTGCAAATGGATGCCGAGGTTCCGGCCAAGGTCATGGAATTTCTCGCCCACAAGATCACGTCCAACGTCCGCGAACTGGAAGGCGGCCTGAACCGGGTCGTCGCGCACGCGCAATTGATCGGTCGCGACATCTCGATCGAGGCGACGCAGGAAGTATTGCACGATCTGCTTCGTGCCAATGATCGCCGTGTCACCATCGAGGAAATCCAGAAGCAGGTGGCGCAACACTTTAATATTCGGACCGCCGATATGCATTCAGCCAGGCGCGCCCGTTCGGTCGCCAGGCCCAGGCAAGTGGCGATGTATTTGGCCAAACAACTGACCGCGCGCTCGCTCCCCGACATTGGCCGCAAGTTCGGCGGCCGCGACCACACCACGGTCATGCACGCGGTTCGCAAGGTCGAGGAATTGCGGGCTCAGGATCCCGGATTCGCGGAAGATGTCGATCTGCTCCGCCGGATGCTCGAGGACTGATCGGATCGGCCGCCCGGGGGCGTTTGTGCAGGCCTCGCAAATCCCTGATTTCAAAGGCCAATTTTCCTCTATTTTTCTGATCGTGATGGCGTTCCGGGCGGTTTTAAAAGGCTTGGGTTGGCGTCCCCATTTGCTATAATCTCCAACGCCTTTTCGCCGGGCCGATCGGTGCCGGTTTCTTGCCGCAAAAATGCCGCCCGAGCGAGCTTGTGGCGACCGATTTTCAAGGGGCGTTTGGGATTAACGGGCGGGCCTCAGCCGGGGCCGCTAATGCGACGGAATACGGATACCAAGATGAAATTGACGATCGAACGCGCCGACCTCCTTCGTTCGCTGGGGCACGTGCAAAGCGTCGTCGAGCGGCGCAACACCATCCCAATTCTTTCGAACGTTAAGATCGATGCCGCGGATGGCACGGTGGCGCTGAACGCGACCGATATGGATCTCGATATCGTCGAGACCGTGACCGCCGTCGTCACCAGTTCGGGCGCGACGACGGTTCATGCGCTGACGCTATATGAAATCGTCCGCAAACTGCCGGACGGCGCGCAAATCGAATTGGAATCACAAGGTGACGGCAAGCTGTTCCTGCGCTCCGGGCGGGCTCGGATCGAGTTTCCGGTTCTTCCGACCGAGGATTTTCCGATCCTGTCGAGCGGCAAGTACGCGCATAACTTCAAGATTTCCGCCGCTGATCTCCGCGGCATGATCGACCGCACCCGGTTTGCGATCTCGACCGAGGAAACGCGCTATTATCTGAACGGCATCTATCTGCATGTCGCCGAACGCGACAAGACCAAGGTGCTTCGCGCCGTCTCGACGGACGGGCATCGCCTGGCCAGCGTCGAAGTGGCATTGCCGAAGGGGGCCGCCGGCATGCCGGGCGTGATCGTGCCCAGAAAGACGGTCCAGGAAATCCGCAAATTGATCGATGAAACCGGCGACGATGTCGAGATATCGCTCTCCGACGCCAAAATCCGCTTTGCCTTCGACGACGCCGTGTTGACGTCCAAGCTGATCGACGGCACTTTCCCCGACTATCAGCGCGTCATTCCGGCCGGCAACGACAAGGTGATGAAGGTCGATTGCAAGGCGTTCGCCAACAAAGTCGATCTGGTCTCGGCGATTTCGTCCGAGAAGTCCCGCGCCGTGAAACTTCGTCTGTCGAACGGCTCGCTGGCGCTTTCAGCGTCGAATGCCGAAAGCGGCGCCGCCGAAGAGGAACTCGACGTCGATTACGACAGCGGCGAACTCGAAATCGGGTTCAATTCGGCTTATTTGCTCGACATTGCCCGCCAGATCGACGGCGGCACCGCCGTTTTCAATATGAACGACGCCGCCTCGCCAACCATCATCAGAGATGCTGAGGACGATAACGCGCTCTACGTCCTGATGCCGATGCGGGTCTAACGTTGGCAACGGAAAGCCGTCCTTGACCGGCCTTGCCGCCATCGACAGCACGGCCCGGCATTCGGCGGCCGCGGGATCGCCGTCCCGGATTGCCGTCGCCAGCCTGACGCTTAGCGATTTCCGCTGCTACGATGATGCCCGGATCGAACCCGATGGTGCCAACGTCGTGCTCCATGGTGCCAATGGCGCCGGCAAGACCAATCTCTTGGAAGCGGTCTCATTTCTGGCGCCCGGACGCGGCCTCCGGGGGGCCAAGCTCGCCGAAGTGACGCGTACCGACGCCGGCCACCCGAGCGGCCACGCGGTCAGGCACTTGGCCGCTCGGGCGGCCC
>JAQBZY010000217.1 GCA_027620395.1 Pseudomonadota bacterium | reverse complement strand
CCCGCCGGTCGCCAAGCCGCCCATCAGATTGCCGCCGAGGCCCATCACGATCAATTCGACCGGATGCTGCCTGAACGACGTGATCGGCGTCAAAGTCTCGGCCGAATGATGGGTTTTGTGGAACTCCCAAAGCACCGGATAGGTGTGCAAGGACCAGTGCGCGGCATAGCGGCCGAAATCATAGGCCACGAAAAACAAAACCGTATAGGCGATCCGCAATGCCGCTTCGCTGAACAAGGGTTCCGGCCATGCTCCGAAAATCGTGGTCAACACGGCGCTCACCTCGCCGCCGACCGCGCTTTGCGCCAAGATCGCCGGCGCAAACAGGATCGGAAAGACGATGATGTTGATGAGGTAATAAAAATAATCGGCGCGGCTCGACGGCGACCACCAAACCTTTTTGCAGAACGCATCATGCAAGAACGTCTTGGCGCCGCCCGACGTCCCTAAACCCGCCACCATGGCCAGACCCAGGGTCAGCGCCGCCGCAGCCAAAAGATACGGCCAATATACGATTGTCGCGCCGTCGACGAAGGGAGCGAGCGGTCTTGCCGCCAGATCTCCTAAGACCGCGAATACGGAACGTGCGAACTCCAAGGGAGCCCCCGATCAGCCGACGTTTCGGGAAGTTTATGTCCGGTCCCGATCCCTGTCCATGCAGGCGCCCCTTACATGGCCTGCCGGCGGCGGCGCACGGCCGGCGGCGACAGCCTGTGCCCGCCGATGGCGATGGCGATGACCGCGATCCACACCAACCGGCTTTGGTAACGGGCGTTCGGATTGGAAAGCGCGCCGCAAACGAAGGCATTGCCCAAAAGGCGGACCAAAACCAGACCCGAGAACGCCAGCGTCAACTTCTCGCGGCGCCGGTAGGCGACGACAATCAAGCCGATCAGCATCAACTGCGCCAAGCTCATCGCCGGCACGTGCAAACCGTTGATGGCGCCAAAATCGAAGCCGTCCGGCTGGCGCATCTGCCGCGACGCCTGCCAACCGCCGAGATCGTCCGGATAATATTTTCTGAGCACCCCCTTAAGCAGCCATTCCATCGTGTTTTCAAGGCCGTCGCCGGTCTTGAAGCGGATCAATTGCTGATAGCTCAGCCGGATCGCTGCCGAGAGATGCAGCAGGGGATAGTCTCGGAGCGATTTCTCAAGAATTTTCCGCGCTTCCGAGCGCATGTTCTCCCAATTACCGTAAATCTTGTAGGGCACGCCGCCGTAATCCCAAAGAAACGAGTTGGCGGTATCCGGCAACTTGCCGCGTTCCTGACAAAGTTGGTACTCGTTCCCGGTTTTGCAGTTGTCATCCAAGAACCGCTGCAAGATGCCGTCCTGAACCAACCGCCCGACCCAGAGAACCGCTGACGGCTGCGCCACGAAGGCCCGCCCGGTGCCGAACCAATGCACGGTGGCGACTAGGGCGACGCCAAGAACAAGCGCCACCGACGGCACTAGAACTTGCGGTGTGGCATCTCCCCAATGGCGCCGCAACAGCCACCGGGACGCACCGATGACAATCACCAAGCCGGCGCCGACGGCAAGATGCGTCGTGTGCACGGTGACGGCGATGGCCAGCGTGGCCGCGAGCAGCGCCTGGCGCCACCGGGCGAGCCGGCCGGAAGCGAAAGCGAGCGTGATGACGCAAAGCACGACCGGCCCGGTCATCGCGTCCGGCATGATTTGACCAGTGAACCAGGCGAGGCCGCTCAGCGTCGTCAACGGCACGGCGACCAGCGCCAACAATCCAGCGGCGCGGCCCGGCGCGAAGACGGCAAAGGTTTCGTGCAACACATAGGCCGTCAGCAACGACTGCACGGTAATGATGGCCCAAAGCGTCCCGGCCAACCGCCCGATGCCGGCGAACACGCCGTAGGGCAGCGTCCGGTAGGCAGGCAAATACCAAGAAAACGGCAAATGCACGTAGTCGACGCTATCCCAATAGAACAGCGGACTACCGTTCCAGACCGCGACCTACAGAAAGCACAACGTCGCGAACAGAATGGCGGCGGCGCTCCCGATCCAACAGCGCGGGCATGCCTGGACTGGGGCCGCGGCATCCAACGGGAAAGCCGTCATGGCGCCGGTGCCGCGGTGTCGCCATCCGGCGAACCTGCGCTGTAGACCCGCCTGACGATATAAAGCGGCCGTCCTTTAACCTCGCCGAACACGCGCCCGAGATAGCTGCCGAGCACGCCAAGGCCGAGTAGTTGAATCCCGCCAAGAAACAGAATGATCATGATCGTCGATTCATAACCGGGGACGTCGACGCCGTTGATGGCGACGACAATGAATCGGATCACGATATAAAAGAACGAGAGCCCGGATATCGCCGCGCCGAACAACATCCAGATGGTCAACGGGAAGGTCGAGAACGCGGTCAGCCCGTCGAAGGCAAACCGTATCAGGCGTGCCAACTGCCAGCCCGACGCACCGGCGACTCGGGCCTCCTGACGGTAGACCACCCCGGTTTGCCGGAACCCAACCCAGGCGAAGATGCCCTTCATGAACCGTTGCCGTTCAGGCAGCCGGTTGATGGCGTCGACGACGGCGCGGTCCAACAACCGAAAATCCCCGGCATCGGCAGGCATCGACACGTCCGAAAGGCTGCGCATGATGACGTAGAATAATTTCGCCGCTTGCCGATGCCAGAACGTCTGACCGACCCGCTGGTGCCGGACGGCATAGACCATTTCGAATCCATCCCGCCATTTGGCCAGCATTTCGACGATGGTTTCAGGCGGATGCTGCAAATCGGAATCGATCGTCACCACGACGTCGCCCTGCGATTCCTGGAGGCCGGCCGAGAGCGCGCATTCCTTGCCGAAGTTCCGGGACAGATCGATCACGGTCAGCCGAGGCTCGGTTCTTTGGCGCTCAAGCAGCCGCTCCAAGGTGTCGTCACTGCTGCCGTCATTGATGCAAATAACCTCGAACGGCAGACCGAGCCCATCCAAAACGGTGGTCAAGCGCCTGAAGAAGGCGTCGAGATTGCCGGTCTCGTTCAGCATCGGCACGACGACGCTGATCAGGGCCGGCATCCGATTCGTGCTGTTCGTCGGTTCGGCGGCCAATGACATTGCGAGCCTTAAATCAGAGGATCAAGCTGTCCGCCCCGCACCAAATGTTTAGGCCGTGCGCGCGCGTCAAAGCGGAGATATATACCGCATGGGGGAACTGGGGAAGATGCAATGAACCAAGTTGCGGAATCGGCTCCCGAGCACCGGCTGATCGCGTTCAGCGCCGATGATTACGGCCTCGCCCCCGGCATCGGCTCGGCGGTGCGCGAGCTGCTGGCCGCGGGCCGGCTCAGCGCCACCGGCTGCATGACGACGGGCCCGTTCTGGCCGGCGGAAGCGGCATCGCTCCGTGCCATCGGCGGCGCCGGGTTCGAGGTCGGCCTGCATCTGACGCTGACCGACCAGGCAAGCCTGACCAGAAACCCGAGCCTGGCGCCAGAAGGCCGGTTGCCGCCGCTCGGCCGGCTGATCGGCAGAGCTTTCACCGGCCGTCTAGATGGGCCCGCAATCGAAGCCGAGTTGAACGCCCAGTTGGACCGCTTCGAGGCTGAATTCGGCCGGCCGCCGGATTTCCTGGACGGTCATCATCACGTGCACCAGTTGCCGGTGATCGGCAATGTGGTGCTCGATGTCTTCGAGCGCCGGTTGCGCCGGCACGGCGCCTGGATCCGGCGTTGCCAGCAGTCCGCGCGGGCCGCTTTTGGACACGGCATCGACATCAAACGGTCATTGGCGATTTCCATGCTGGGGTTGGGTTTTGCCAGACGCGCCGACGCCAAGGGGATCGCCGGCAATGTTGCATTTAGCGGTGTTCGAGCTTTTCATGGCGAACCGGCCTACGGCGAACTGGTGCGCAGATGGCTTCTGCACGCACCTAGCGGCACCTTGATCATGTGTCACCCGGGATTTGTCGACCCACCTCTCACTGCGGCCGACACCCTGACGGCCCCCCGCGAGGAGGAATACCGATACCTGAGCAGCCCGGCGTTTCCGGCGGTGCTCGCGGAACTCGGGTGCCAGCTGGTTCCGCCATTGGCACTTAAGGCCCGGCGCTTCGGCTAATCTTCG
The DNA here is from genome assembly GCA_027620395.1 of Pseudomonadota bacterium. Classification (GTDB taxonomy): domain Bacteria; phylum Pseudomonadota; class Alphaproteobacteria; order Rhodospirillales; family Casp-alpha2; genus JAQBZY01. The sequence goes on along the minus strand of JAQBZY010000217.1, from coordinate 176 downwards.
ATTTAGCGAATCGGAACCGTCCATGGTGCGTCGATACGCACATCTGGAGCCTGCGGCAGCGCTTTAATGGGATGCTTTGGGTGAAGTCGCGTAATAATATTTCTCGATTGCCCGGCGCCGGTGGCTGGGGTCCGACGTTGGTTACGCTGCCGGCTGGGTGTCCATTTTTTTCGCCG
>JAQBZY010000216.1 GCA_027620395.1 Pseudomonadota bacterium | reverse complement strand
TTTAACAACCCGAAGCCGCCGCATCAGATGAAGCAAATAAAACAGTGGGTTAGGCTGTATTTAACTTAGTTATCTAGGACAGCCCCTTAATCAGCTTATTGAGAAGTATCCCGACGCTGGCCGGGAACCTTATGGAGGCGATCCTCCTTTTGGGGGAGGACAAAATTGATCGAACGCGCAAACGCGCCCTCGGAATTTTCATCCGATTCTATTTCCCAGCGACGATGATCTCGGCCCTGAGCGTCTTGAGGCCGGTCGCCATTTTCAAAGACGGCGGCAAATCCGTGATCAATAGATCGGCCTTGTCGAGATTGGCGACCCGAACCGGCGCCGACTTTCCGAATTTGGTGTGATCGCAAAGCAATATCCGGGTCCGAGCCTGGGCCAACATGGTGGCGCGCATTTCCGCCGCCTCCCTGGAATAATCCATCAACCACGGGTGCGCGGTAAGCGCCGAGACGCCGACGAAGGCGAAATCCGGATAATAATTTCCAAGCATCGCCGTCGTGTCGCGCCCGATCATCGCACCTTCGCTGGCGACGAACTCGCCGCCCGTCAGAATGACGACATTGTCATTGCGCCCGGCCAGCCTCGACGCGACATGAATATCGTTGGTGTAGACGGTCAGACGCCGGCGCTCGGTCAAACACTCGGCGAAGCAAAGCGTGGTGGTGCCGGAATCGATTGTCAGCGCCGCGCCGTCCGGCACCAAAAGCGCCGCCTGGGCACCGATCAGGCGCTTACCCTCGATATTGACGGCCATCCGATCCTCGAACCGGGCCTCGGTCCGGTCCAGCGCCAGTGCCCCGCCATGCGTCTTGCGGAGCCTGTTTTCCGCGGAAAGTCGAGCGATGTCGCGGCGGATCGTTTCCCGCGATACCTTGAGGCGCCGGTGCAGGTCGTTGACCGACACCGACCCGTGGTCGTTGACGATCTCAAGTATTTTGCCACGCCGCTGTTCGCCAAGCATCCGAAACGGCTCCGATCATTTCAGCCTGCCCCGAAGGTGACCCTACCGGCAGAAACCGTCAAGCCGATGCGCCGGCCCCGTCGAACGGCGCATTCGACAGCGGCAGAGGATCGAGTCCGAGGATCGCGTCGGATATCTTTTCGCCGATCATGATCGTTGGCGCGTTGAGATTACCGTTGGTCACCGTCGGCATCACCGAGGCATCGACGACCCGAAGCCCAATGATCCCATGCACCCTACCTTCCGGATTGACCACGGACATCGGATCCGAGCCCATCTTGCATGTGCCGCACGGGTGATAGGCGGTCTCGGCGGTCGCGGCGACCCAGTCGTCGACGTCGCTGTCCGAACGGATATCCGGCCCGGGCGCGATCTCGGCCCCCCGGTAGGGATCGAAAGGCGGTTGCGCGAATATCGCACGGGTCAGGCGCACCGCAGCCCGGAACCCGGCCCGGTCGTCGGCGTCCGTCAGATAATTGAACAACAGGCTCGGTTTATCGGCCGCATCGGTCGAGCGGAGCCGGAGCCGGCCCCGGCTATTCGGCTTGTTGTGACCGACATGAACCTGAAACCCGTGCCCCGCCGCCGAGGCCTTGCCGTCGTAGCGCATGGCGGCCGGCAGGAAGTGGTACTGAATATCGGGATATGCCGCGTCCGATCGGCTTTTGATGAAACCGCAGGATTCGAAATGATTGGTTGCTCCGAGACCATCCTTGAACAATAGCCAACGCAGCCCAATCAACGCCTTTGAAATCGGATTCAGCTTGCCGGCAAGGCTGATCGGCTGCGTACACGTCTGCTGTATCCAGACCTCCAAGTGATCCTGTAGGTTTTCGCCGACGCCTGGCAATTCGTGCTGGACGGCTATTCCCAAATCCTTGAGGTGTGCCGCCGGGCCGACACCGGAGAGCATCAGTATCTGCGGTGTTCCGAAGGCGCCGGCGGAAAGGATCACCTCCCTGGTGGCGCGAACCGAGACCGACTTCCCACCCTTGCGGTATTCGACGCCGGTGGCGCGCCGGCCGTCGAATAAAACCCTCGTCGTCAGCGCATGCGTTTCGACAGCTAAGTTTGGCCGCCGCATGGCCGGCTTCAGATAGGCATTGGCGGCGGAGCATCTGACGCCGTCCCGGACGGTCATGTCCATGCGCCCAAACCCTTCCTGGTGCAGGCCGTTGTAGTCGTCGGTCAGCGGATACCCGGCGGCCTGGCCGGCGTCGATGAAGGCCCGATAGAGCGGGTTCTTCATGCCGTTGCCGTTGCAGGTGCCGAGCGGTCCGGCACCGCCCCGATAGGGATCCTCGCCATAGACGCAGCTCTCGGCGCGCTTGAAATACGGCAGCACGTGGCGGTATCCCCAGCCGGTGGCGCCCAACTGCTCCCATTCGGCGAAGTCGCCCGGATGACCGCGCACGTAAACCATGCCGTTGACCGAAGATGACCCGCCCAATACCTTGCCCCGGGCCTGATGAATGCGCCGCCCGCCAAGTCCCGGCTCGGGCTCGGTCCAATAGCCCCAATCATACTTCGGCATGTTCATCGGAATAGAGAACGCTGACGGCATTTGGATAAAAACGCTGGAATCGGAACCGCCGTATTCCAGCACCAACACCCGGTTGCGGCCATCGGCGGAGAGCCGGTCCGCCAGCACGCAGCCCGCCGATCCGGCGCCGACGATCACGAAATCGAATTCCTCGACCGGTGTCATTTTAACCTGCTCTCTTGCCAAGGCTGCCTTTATCGAGCATGGCTTCCGGCCAGACAAGCGCCCTAACATGGATAAAAGCCGAGAATCACAAATGCTAGGGATCGAGGCAATTCTATTCGACAAGGACGGCACCTTGGTCGATTTCAAGGCGACCTGGGGTCCGACCTATCAGACGGCGGCCGTCGCCATGTTCGGCGGCGACCGCACGCTGATCGAGCGCGTCCTGAAGGCCGGTGGTCTCGAGGACGATGGCCGCTTCAAGCCGAACTCGCTATTGGCCGCCAGCAGCTATCGCGAGATTGCCGAGGATTGGGCCTCCCATGCCCCCGGCCATACGGCCGAGACCGCTCTCGTCTTGCTGACGCCCTTGTTCGAGGCTGGCGCCGTCGCCAACGCCAAGCCGATTGTCGATCTGGCGACGCTGTTCAAGGATCTCCGCCAAATGGGTTTCCGGCTCGGCATCGCCACCAACGATACCGAAGGGAGTGCAAAAAGGACCGCCGCCCGGTTGATCGGCGCCGACGCCGTCGACTTCGTCGCCGGCTGCGACAGCGGTCACGGCGGCAAACCGGAGCCCGGGATGCTGCTGGCGTTCGCCGATGCGGTTTCAGTCCCGGCTGGCGCCGTCGCCATGGTCGGCGACAACGTCCACGATCTCGAGATGGGGCGGCGGGGTGGCGCCGGACTCCGCATCGGCGTCCTGAGTGGGTCTTCCGGCAAACCGGATCTGGACCCGCATGCCGATCACGTCATCGGCGACATCGGCGAATTACCGGCGCTGCTTGGTGCCAAGCGTTAGGGAACGACCCGGGTCATGATCTCGACGATCGGTTCCAGGTGCGTTAGCGGCGGCCGGCCCTTCGGCCACAGCAACCAGTAACCCTCGCCGGTTCGGGCCTCCCTCTCACTCAACCAGACCAGACGTCCGTCGCCGATCGCGTCTCCACAAAGCGGCAGCGATCCGAGCATCACGCCGACACCGGCGATCGCGGCTTGCATGGCGGTGATGAAGGTATCGAAACGGTGCGTCAACGACCCGGCCAGGGTTTCGTTGGTCGCCGATGTCCAATCGGCCCAGCCGAGCCTCGGCCCGATCAGCGAGATCGTCGGCAACTGCCGCCAGTCACCACCGGGCGCCGCCGCCAGCAACTCCGGCGAACAGAGCGGGCTCATGGCATCCTCGTACAAACGCACACCCTGCCGGTCCGGCCAGCCGTTGCCGTAACGGACTTCGAGATCGGCGCCGATGGCGTCGAAGTCGGTGATCCGAACCACGGAGGCGAGATAGACCCTGATGTTCGGCCGCTCTCGGGCCAAAAGGCTGATTCGGGGCGCCAGCCACAATGTCGCCACGCTAACCGTGGCGGCGATCGAGATCCGCTGCGAACGATGATGATCGAACATGTCGTGCGTGCTTTTAGAAAGCACCCCCAGCGCCAATTGCACGTGGTGCAAATATCCTTCGCCGTCGACGGTCAATTCGACGCCGCGCGGCAGACGCTTGAACAGTGGCACCTCAAGTCGATCCTCGAGCTTGCGAATCCGTTGACTGACCGCCGATTGCGTCAGCGAAAGCTCGTCAGCGGCAGA
>JAQBZY010000215.1 GCA_027620395.1 Pseudomonadota bacterium | reverse complement strand
CCGTGCGGCGCGTGCCCTTTCCTTGAAGCAAATGGCTGCCGATCTTGGCGTCTCGTCGGCGTACTTTTCCGCCCTCGAGCATGGCCACCGTGGCCGCCCGAGCTCCGGGCTGGTGGCGCAGCTGTGCGGCTATTTTGATCTGATGTGGGACGAGGCCGAGGAATTGAGACGCCTGGCCGAGCTGTCACATCCGCGCGCCGTCGTCGACACGGCAGGCTTAAGTCCGAAAGCCACGGAACTGGCCAATTTATTGTCGGAAAACATCGGCGAACTGGACGAGCAGACCCTCGATTGGGTGATCGCCGAGATTAAGCTCCGCGCCGGTGCGCCCCTGAAGGGCCCGACGCATTAAATATTGAAGCTGGCAACGGCTAACGCCTTATCCTTCGAGACGCGTCTGCGCCGCTTCTCATCCTTCGAGACGCCCGCTAATGCGGGCTCCTCAGGATGAGGCGCAAATAAAAATTCTCATCCTGAGGAGCGGCGCAGCCGTGTCTCGAAGGATCGGGAGCCGGCGCCTAAAGTATAAATTTGGAAAGATCGGCATTCCGGGCCAGCGTGCCGACCTTTTCGCGAACATAGGCGGCATCGATCCGAACCGTCTCGCCACCACGTTCGGGGGCCGAGAAACTGATGTCCTCGAGTAATTTTTCCAGCACTGTGTGCAGGCGCCGGGCGCCGATGTTCTCGATGCCCTGGTTGATCTCGGCGGCCAGATCGGCGATTTCGTCGATGGCCTCAGGGGCCAATTCCAGGGTCACCTGCTCGGTCGCCAGGAGGGCGATATATTGCGTCACCAGACTGGCTTCCGGCTCGGTCAGGATGCGGACCAGATCATCGCGGGTAAGCGGCTGAAGCTCGACCCTTATCGGAAGCCGACCCTGCAACTCCGGCAACAGATCGGACGGCTTGGCGAGATGGAACGCGCCCGACGCAATAAACAGAATATGATCGGTCTTCACCGGTCCGTGCTTGGTGGCGACCGTGGTCCCTTCGATCAACGGCAATAAGTCGCGCTGCACGCCTTCGCGGCTGACATCGGCGCCCTGGCGCTCGGAGCGGACCGCGATCTTGTCGATTTCGTCGAGAAACACGATGCCGTTGTTCTCGACCGCCGAGATGGCGTCCTTCAGGACATCGTCCTGGTCCAACAATTTGTCGGCCTCGTCCCTGAGCAAGACCTCATGTGATTGCGAGACGGTCATTTTCCTTTTCTTGCCAGGCTTGCCGAAGGTCTTTCCCAGCATTTCGCCTAAGTTGATCATCCCCATCTGCCCGCCGGGCATGCCGGGAATTTCGAAAGCCGGCATGCCGCCCGAATCCGATAGCGTCACCTCGATTTCGCGGTCGTCTATGCTGCCGCTCCTCAGCATGGCACGGAATTTCTCGCGGGTTTCCTTGGCCGCATTGTCGCCGACCAACGCGTCGAGGACCCGGTTCTCGGCGTTCAGTTCGGCTTGCGCCTGGACCTTCAGCCGCAGCCTCTCGCGGCTCATGTGGATGGCGCTTTCCAAAAGATCGCGGATGATCTGCTCGACGTCACGCCCGACATAGCCGACCTCGGTGAACTTGGTGGCCTCGACTTTAAGGAACGGCGCGCCGGCGAGCTTGGCCAGGCGCCTTGCGATCTCGGTCTTGCCGACGCCGGTCGGGCCGATCATCAAAATGTTTTTTGGCAGCACTTCTTCCCTGAGGTCATCGTCAAGCTGCTGGCGCCGCCAGCGGTTCCGAAGCGCGATGGCGACGGCCTTCTTGGCGTCGGTCTGACCGACGATATGGCGGTCGAGTTCGGAGACGATCTCGCGCGGCGTGAAGCTGGTCATAAGCTTTCCAGCGTCACGTTGTCGTTGGTATAGACGCAGATACCCGCCGCGATGGCCAAGCCCCGCCGGGCGATGGCTTCCGCGTCCATGCCGTCCAAATCGATCAGCGCGCGGGCGGCGGCCAGCGCGTAATTGCCACCCGATCCGATGCCGATCAGCCCGTCCGATGGCTCCAAGACGTCGCCGGTCCCAGATAGCACCAGCGACACGTCCTTGTCGGCGACCGCCATCATCGCTTCCAGGCGCCTGAGATAGCGGTCGGTGCGCCAATCCTTGGCCATTTCGACGGCGGCCCGGGTCAGTTGCCCGGGATATTGCTCGAGTTTGGCTTCCAGCCGCTCGAACAGCGTAAAGGCGTCGGCGGTGGCGCCGGCGAACCCGGCGATCACTTTATCACCGGCCAAGCGCCGGACCTTGCGGGCGTTGGCCTTGATCACGGTGTCGCCGAGACTGACCTGGCCATCGCCGGCGATCACGACGCGGCCGCCCTTGCGAACAGCGAGAATGGTGGTGCCGTGCCAGGCGGGTAGGCGGTCTCGGTCGGACATCGGGCTCTCCGGTTTACTCCAAGGGTGCCACCGAATGTGGTGCGCTGGCCGGCCCCGGTCAAGCGACGGCGCCAGATCGGGGGCGGAACGGGCGCCGCCACAATCGCCCTCGGGACTGGCGGCGGGCCGAACGACCTGCTAGAAGGGCGCTCTGTTTTAAGGAGCCCGCCCAAGGAGTAACGGCCATGCGCAAGGCCACCGTCCAGCGCCGCACCAAGGAGACGGAGATTTCGGTCTCCCTCGATCTCGATGGCAGCGGCGTCTATAAAGTTTCGACCGGGATCGGTTTCTTGGATCACATGCTGGAGCAGCTTTCCCGGCACAGCCTGATCGACCTGACCGTCGAGGCGAAGGGCGATCTGCACATCGATTATCACCACACCACCGAAGATACCGGCATCGCCATCGGCACCGCCATCAACCAGGCCCTGGGCGAGCGGGTCGGCATCACCCGCTATGGTTCGGCGCTGATTCCCATGGACGAGACCTTGAGCCGGGTCGCGCTCGATGTCTCGAACCGGCCGTATCTGATCTGGAGGGTCGAGTTCTCGAAGCCGAAACTCGGCGAGATGGACACCGAATTATTCAAGGAATGGTTTCAGGCTTTCGCGCAAGCCGCTGGAATCACATTGCATATCGAAAATCTTTACGGCGACAACAACCATCATATTGTCGAGTCCTGTTACAAAGGGTTGGCCCGGGCGTTGCGCCAGGCGATCGAGATCGATCCGCGCAAGCGTGACGCCGTGCCGTCGACCAAGGGCGTGCTCGGCGGCTCGCTGTAGGCGGCCCGCGATGCGTGTTTATTCGGTGCATATGCGGCGAGGCGGCCGCGATCCGGATCGTGATCTGGCGATTGTCCGGGAAGGCTTTTCGTGGCCGGCGTTTCTGTTCACCTTCCTGTGGGCGGCCTTCAACCGGATGTGGTTGCTGGCGATCATCATCTTCATCATTTTGGGCATGCTTGGACTGGCCGGCGAATTCCTACTTAAGGATCCGCTGCTCGACGCCGTGTTGTCTTTGTTGATGACGGCGGCGTTCGGTGCCGTCGCCGCCGATCTCCGCCGCTGGTGGCTGGACCGACAAGGCTTTCGGGAAGTGACGCTGATCGCGGCCCGGAATGCGGACGAGGCGCTCCAGCGTTTCCTCGACGGCGCCGAGATCAACGAAGACGGCATTTTCGCATGAGTGTCGCCATCGTCGATTACGGCTCCGGCAATCTCCGCTCCGCCGCCAAGGCGTTCGAGCGGGCGGCATTCGAGCAGGGCCATGACATTCAGATCCTGGTCACCGCCGATCCGGACGCCGTCCGCCGGGCCGAGCGGATCGTGCTGCCCGGCGTCGGCGCTTTCGCCGATTGCAAACGAGGGCTTGATGCCGTCGCCGGCATGGCCGAGGTGTTGCAGGAGCGCGTCATCGGCAACGGCGTGCCGTTTCTCGGCATTTGCGTCGGCATGCAGTTGCTGGCCGAGCGCGGCCTGGAATACGGAATCTGCCCCGGTCTCGGCTGGATCAAGGGTGACGTGGTCCGGATCACGGCTTCCGATAAAACTTTAAAAATCCCACATATGGGCTGGAATAACTTGCACTTAACAAAGAGTTCTCATCCGATCTTGCAAGGCATTCCGGAATCCGCACACGCCTATTTCGTGCATTCCTATCACTTCGCGGCGCCGGCTGAATTGGTCATCGCGACGACCGACTACGGCGGGACGCTCACCGCCGCCGTCGGCCGCGACAACATCGTCGGCACCCAATTTCACCCGGAAAAAAGCCAGGCCGCCGGACTCCGCCTGATCAGTAATTTTCTTGGCTGGCGGCCATGATCTTTTTTCCGGCGATCGATTTGAAGGGCGGCCAGTGCGTGCGTCTGGTGCATGGCGACATGGCCCGGGCCACCGTTTTCAACGACGATCCGGCGGCACAGGCGGCAAGTTTCGCCGCCGCC
>JAQBZY010000214.1 GCA_027620395.1 Pseudomonadota bacterium | reverse complement strand
GCGGCGGCGATCAGTATCGGACTGCCGCTATTCATCATCACCATGGCGTCGCAAAATATCACCGGGATCGCCGTCCTTAACGCCAACGGATATCGGCCGGCACCGGGCCCGCTATTCAGCGCCACCGGCATATTTACATTGTTGGTGGCGCCGTTCGGCGGGCATGCGGTCAACCTGGCCGCAATCACGGCGGCCCTTTGCGCCGGACCGGAAGCACACCCGGATCCGGCCAGGCGCTATTGGTCGTCGATCATCGCCGGCGGTGCCTACGTCCTGTTCGGTTTGGCCGCCGGCACGGTGATGACCTTCGTCAGTATCTCGCCGCCGGTGGTCATCCAAGCGGTCGCCGGCTTGGCGCTGCTTGGCGCCTTCACCAGCGCCATTATCGCGGCGGTCAGCGACGAAGAAAGCCGCGAGGCGGCGGCCATCACTTTCCTGGTGACGGCGTCGGGGATTTCACTGTTTGGCATCGGCGGTGCCTTCTGGGGGCTGATCATCGGCGGCGCTGTGCTTTGTCTCCGCCGCCAGTTCAGGTGATGGCCGGATCGGCGGCGACCGCCGCCGGTTTGATGTGCCGGCGCCGCTCGCGGTAAATGGTGTAGAGCCCGCTGCCGACGACGACGGCGGCACCGATAACGGTCCAGAAATCGGGCAGCGTTCCGAACACCGCGAAGCCGATGATGGTGGCAAACACCAGAAGCGTATAGTTGAACGGCTGCAGCGTCGACGCCGGCGCCGCTTCCAAGGCCTTGATCAACAGAAAGTGCCCGGTCGCGGCGGTGATCGACAGACATAACAGCCAAGCCCATTCTTGTGGCGATGGTTGGGTCCAATAAAACGGCGCGATGAAGCTCAAACAGACGGCGCCGACGACGGCCATGTAAAGGGTCGACGTTTCGCCGTCGTCGTGCCTGGCAACCAGGCGGGTCATCACGTTGTAGGCAGCGAACATCAGCGCCGTCAGCAACGCCAGCAGGGCGCCCGGCCTCAAGGCCTCCAGCCCTGGCCTGAGAATGATTAGGACGCCGACGAAACCGACTATCACGGCCATCCAGCGGTGCAGGCCGACCGGCTCGCGCAAAAATACCGCCGCAATGGCGGTCACCATCAGGGGAAAGGTAGCGACCAAGGCATGAATGTCGGCCAAGTTCATCAGCCGGACGGCGACGATGAAAATCGCAATCTCGGTAACGATCAGAAGCGAGCGGATCACCTGTAGCCCTGGCACGGCGCTTTTCATGCAGTCCCTGAGCGGTTTTCTCCGGAGTGAAAAGGCCAGCGCAAAAAATGTAAAGAAGGCAAACCGGACCCAAAGTATTTGCGGCGCCGAGAAGCTGACGGAAAGAAATTTTGTTATCGCGTCCTGGGCCGCGAAAATGAACATCGCCGCGATCACCAACGCGATGCCGCGCGGGGCGTTATCGTGTTGCGGCGATTGCCTCATGGCTTAACGTCCTCGGGCGTGGCTGCCCTGCGCAACAAGCCAAGTGCCGGCATGGATGGGCTGGATACTTATCCGCTTAAGCGGGTCGGCGATGGCTGTTACGCGCCGTAACGGTCTCCGAAGACAAAGGCTTCGGTCTCACGAATGTTTTCCTCGAGCGTAGTCTTGACCGACGCGAATAGGTCGCGGATGGAGACCACGGCGATGCATTTGCGGTCGGAAACCACGGGAAGGTGGCGGTAATTCCTGGTCTGCATCAGTTCAAGTGCATCAAAAGCGCTGTCGGTTGGCGCGAGGGTGTCCGGATTGGCCGTCATGATTTCGGATACTTTCGCCGTCGCCACATTCAGACCGCCGGCGACGGCCCGAAAGACGATGTCGCGTTCGGTCACGATCCCGGTCAAATGGCCGGCGTCATCGACGACGATCACGGCGGCTATACGCTTGCCGCGCATGATTTCGGCTGCTTTGAAGATGGTGTCGTCCTTGGTAACCGCAGCGACATCTGTCGGCTGAACGATATCCGGCACGATTTGTTTTTGCATGACCGCCTCCCTACTGCCGTCACCCTTGAGCCGGGTCAGGCATTGTATCACATACAGTTTACGACAGCTAGCTAGCGAGTTGAAGTATGAATATAACTCATTGATAATATGTTATTTCTTTGGATTACGTCTCGGTTTCATCGTCGCGCTTGGGGGGTGTCACGCGAACCCGGGTGATCTGATTTCGCAGCCGCGCCAGGATATCGAACCTAAATTCGTGGAAAATGAAGGTCTGCCCGACGTCGGGAATGCGGCGTGACTCGTGCAAAATCAATCCAGCGATGGTTGAGGCTTCCTCATCGGGTAAGTCCCATTCGAATTCGCGGTTGAGATCGCGAAGCGTGACAATGCCGTCTATGACGAAGCTACCGTCCGGTTCGGCGACGACGCCGGGGACGGAGATATCATGCTCGTCGTCGATTTCACCGACGATTTCCTCAATGATGTCTTCCAGCGTCACCACCCCCATGAGATCGCCGTACTCGTCGATGACGAGGGCGAAATGCGCGCCGGGCGCGGAAGGCCTGCAATTGGTCGAGCAGCAATGTCTGCTCGGGAATAAACCAAGGCATTGATGAAATATTCATGATGTCGAGACCGCTCAAGTCGACGCCGCGCGCGATTACCTCGCGAAGTAGCGCCTTGGTGTGCAAGACGCCGACGATATTATCGGGATTGCCACGCCAAAGCGGAATCCGGGTGAACGGGCTATCGAGTGCCTGTCGGACGATTTCGGCCGGCGGCAGGCCAGCGTCGATGGTGGTGACGTTGCCCCGATGCGACATGATTTCTTCGACCTGGACCTCGGTCAGTTCCAAGACCGAGCGCAACATGGCTCGCTCCTGCTTGACGGTCGGCGCATCACCGTCATGCAATTCGATGGCGCCGCGCAATTCCTCTTCGGCGGCGACGCGGTTTTCGCCGACGCTCGAATTCGCGCCGATCAGTGACAACAGATTGCGGACCAGAACATTGATGGCTAAGGTCACCGGCCCCAGCACGATCACCAGCGGACGGATGGTGCCGGCGACCGAAAGCGCCATGCTGTTGGCATTCCGGATGGCATAGGTTTTGGGCAGGATTTCCGCGAACACCAGCACCAGGAACGTCATGATGACGGTGGCATAAACGACGCCGTGGTCGCCGAATACCGTCAGCATCATGCTGGTCGCCAATGCCGACGACAAGATATTGACCAAGTTGTTACCGAGCAGGATGGCCCCGATCAGGCGTTCCTTATCTTCATGCAACGTGTTGACGAGAGCGGCGCGTTGATCGCCGGCCTGCTCGAGTTGGTGCATGACATGGCGCGACGCCGCGGTGAGCGCCGTCTCCGATCCTGAAAAGAACGCCGACAAAAGCAGCAGCACGAAGATGAAAAGAGCCGTTTCAAGCATGGCCTGATCCTAATTGAACAAAGATGATAGTCGATGCGTCACGCGCCGGTGGCGGATCTGAGAAAGTATCCAAGGGTTTCAGTGACGGAATTCTCGGCGACATCCGAGGCGATGAAGGATTGTCCGACGCCTCTGGCGAGGATAAACGTCAGTTTGCCGCTCTCGGCTTTCTTGTCTTTCTGCATGTGCCCGATCAAGGCTTCAGCCGTCCAGTTCGGTCCGGCGATGCCGGTAAGGCCGGTCGGCAGTCCGATCTCGCGGAGATGGGCGGCGAGGCGTTTCTCGTCGTCGGCTGGGCAATAGCCCAGACGGACCGAAAGATTCAGCGCCATGACCATGCCGATGGCCACCGCTTCGCCATGCTTGAGGCCGTCACCGAACCCATAGGCGGCCTCGATGCCATGCGCGAACGTATGCCCCATGTTGAGAAGGGCGCGGACGCCGCCTTCGCGCTCGTCGGCGCTGACGATGGCGGTCTTGTGGCGGCAACTTTCAAGGATGGCGCGGCGTCTGGCCACGGCGTCGCCATCGATGAGCCCGGCACCGGCCTCGGTCAGCCAATCGAACAACGCCGGGTCGTCGATGACGCCGTATTTCAGAACCTCGGCATAGCCGCAAAGCAGTTCGCGCCTTGGCAGGGTATCCAAGGCCCGGGTATCGGCAATCACTAGGCGCGGCTGGTGAAAAGCGCCGATCAAGTTTTTGCCGTGCCGGGTATCGATCCCAGTTTTACCGCCGACCGAGCTATCGACTTGCGACAGCAGCGTCGTCGGAATCTGCACGAAGTCGATGCCACGAAGTGCGATCGCGGCGGCGAAGCCGGTCAAATCGCCAACCACGCCACCGCCCAAGGCGATCAGTGTCGTCTTGCGGTCGATGCCGGCGGCTAGAAGCTGATCGGTGACTTTTTCGACCCAGGCGAACGATTTTGTTTCCTCGCCCGGCGGCACGG
>JAQBZY010000213.1 GCA_027620395.1 Pseudomonadota bacterium | reverse complement strand
CCGTTATACGGTGTTCGACCGGCGCTTGAGCCGGATCGACATCGAAGCCGACATCGCACGGGCCGAGTTGAAGGTGCCGCTGTTCGATTGGCGCAAGGCACCGGGCACGCCTGGGCGGGCCGGAGCGACGATTTTGATCGAGAACAATTCGATCAAGAGCGTGCCTCGGTTCGAAATTGCCGCCGCCGACCTCGATGTCAGAGGCGATATTGTCTACAGCCCCGCCGGCACCGGATTGGAACGGGTCAATTTCGCCCGGCTCAATTTTGGACGGACAAAAGTATTTGGTGCGCTGCTGTCGCACGCCAACGGCACCTGGGAGGTCGGATTGCAAGGCCGTGAACTCGATTTCACGTCGCTTTGGGACCGCTTCATCCATGAAAAGCCTGGACACAAGGGCGAGGTGAAGATTCCAGAAATCACGATTGCCGTCGAGCTCGAAAAGATGTGGATCGACCGCGACCGGTTTCTTGGCGCGGTCTCCGGGACCTTCGTCCATCGCGGCGAGGTTTGGCAGACGGCGGTCCTCAAAAGCACCATGAACGGACAGCGCTCGTTGCGGGTTGATCTGCGGCCAGGCCCGGACGGCAACAGGGAGATGCGGATTACCGCCGCCGATGCCGGTGAAGCGCTCAAGCTGCTCGATTACTACGGCGAAATGCGGGGTGGATTGCTGGATCTTCGCGGCCGATATGACGACGCCCAGCCGGGCCGGCCCTTGAAGGGGACGCTCCGGGTTGAAAACTACCGCATTCAAAATGCACCGCTTTTGGCCCGCGTTCTCAGCGTCGTGGCCTTGGGCGGGATTGCCGACGAGTTGTCCGGCAAGGGCCTGAATTTCGCCGAGCTGGAAATTCCGTTCACGTTTTCGGAAGGAGTTCTAAAAATCGCCGATGCCCGGGCGACGGGCGCATCGCTAGGCTTCACGGCCGAAGGGACGGTCTATACCTATGCCGACGTGATCGATCTCAAGGGCACCGTGGTGCCTGCCTACGCATTGAATTCCCTGTTCGGAAAAATCCCGATTCTCGGTGAGATCCTTACCGGCACGGGAAAAGGCGGCGGCGTGTTTGCGGCAAATTTCCATCTGACCGGTCCGGTCGAGGATCCGAAAGCGACCGTCAATCCGCTGTCGGCATTGACACCCGGGATCCTTCGCAATGTGTTCGGGGTTCTTGACGAACCGGAATCAAAAAGCAAATTAAAGTTGCTGACGCCGACGCAGTGACTTCTAGGCTCTTGCGTCAATCACGCCGGGCGGATCAGGACATGGCGTTTCTTGCCGGCCGAGAGCTTGATCACGCCTTCGGCGTTGAGCGACCTCGTATCGACCTGAAGCGTTTCGTCGGTAATCGCCGCATCGTTGATTTTGGCGCCGCCGCCTCGGATCAACCGGCGGGCTTCGCCGTTCGAGGCCGCGAGGCCGGCATCGTTCAAGAGTTGCAAGATCGGAACGCCGGCATCGAGCCGGGCGCGCGGGATCTCGATCGTCGGCAAAGTTTCGCCCATGCCACCCTGCTCGAACGTCGTCTCGGCGGTGCGTCTCGCTTCGGTGGCGGCGGCGGCGCCCCGGCAGAGCGCCGTCGCGTGGTCGGCGAGAGTTTTCTTGGCTTCGTTAATCTCGGCTCCGTCGAGTTTTTCGAGCCGTTCGATCTCGGCGTCAGGGAGTTCGGTGAAAAGACGCAAGAACTTGCCGACGTCGGCGTCCTCGGTGTTGCGCCAGTACTGCCAATAGTCGTAGGCGCTGCACATATCGTCGTTGAGCCAAATTGCACCGGCGGCGGTCTTGCCCATCTTGGCGCCGGATGAGGTGGTCAACAGCGGCGTCGTCAATCCGAACAGTTGCCGGTCGTCGACGCGCCTTGCCAGGTCGACACCGTTGACGATGTTGCCCCACTGATCCGAGCCGCCCATCTGCAAATTGCAATCGTGCCGCCGCGCCAGTTCGAGAAAATCGTATGCCTGCAAAACCATGTAGTTGAATTCGAGGAACGTCAGCGGTTGTTCGCGCTCGAGTCGCAACTTGACGCTATCGAAGCCCAGCATCCGATTGACCGAGAAGTGCCGGCCGTAGTCGCGGAGGAATTCGATGTAGTTGAGGCCGTCCAGCCAATCGGCATTGTTGACCATGATGGCGTCGGTCGGACCGTCGCCAAATTTTAAGAACTGGCTGAACACCGACTTGATGCCGGCCATATTGGCGGCGATGGCGGCATCGTCCAGGAGCTTCCTGACCTCGTCCTTGCCGGACGGGTCGCCGACTCGGGTCGTGCCGCCGCCCATCAAGACGATCGGTTTGTGGCCGGTTTTCTGCAACAGCCTGAGCAGCATGATCGACACCAGAGAGCCGGCATGCAGGCTGGGCGCCGTGCAGTCGAAGCCAATGTAGGCGGCGAGGCGGCCTTGGCTGGCCTTGTCATCCAGCGCGTCCAGATCCGTGCACTGATGCATGAACCCGCGCCGGATGACGCTGTTAACGAATTCGGACGCGTAATCGCTCATAAAATTGGCCTTGTCGCGATTTCTCCGGGCGCGGATGATTAGCACATGCATGGGACGGGCGACAACGGTGGAACCGAAGAAACCGGCCGGGCGGAACTGACCGCCATCGGGCTGATGAGCGGCACCTCCCTGGACGGGATCGATATCGCGGTCATCAGGACCGATGGCGAGCGGGTCAGTTGGCGCGGGCCGTCGGCGACCTACCCGTATGTTCCCGAGCTTCGCGAGCGGATCAGGGGGCTTCTCGGCCGGAAGCCTGGCGAAGCTGCCGCCCGGACCATCGATGACCTGACCGACGCCCATGCCGAAGCGGTCCTGGCCTTTGCCGATGCCGCCAAACTCGATCTCGGCGGTATTGATCTGGTCGGCTTTCATGGCCATACGGTGTTCCATGATCCGGACCACGGCGTCACCTGCCAAGTCGGCGATGGCGCCAGATTGGCCGGCCGGCTCGACCGTCCGGTGGTCTCCGATTTCCGAAGCAACGACGTCCTGGCTGGTGGCCAAGGGGCGCCCTTGGCACCGCTCTATCACGCCGCCCTGGCCAGACCCATCGAGCCGCCGCTTTGCGTGCTCAACCTCGGCGGTGTCGGCAATCTGACCTGGATCAGCCCGGACGGCGCCGTGGTCGCCTTCGATACCGGCCCCGGCAATGCCCTGCTCGACGATTGGATGCGTCGGCGCACCGGGCACGCCATGGATGCCGACGGTCTCGCGGCCCGGAGTGGTAAGATCGACGAGAAAGCCCTGGCCCAGCTGATGCAACACCCGTATTTCCGGCGCGCCTATCCAAAATCCCTCGATCGCGACGCCTTCGACGCCACCGCCATCGGAGACCTCTCGACCGAGGATGGGGCGGCGACGCTGGCCGCGTTCACCGCTGAAGCCGTGAAACGCGGCCGCGACCTGCTGCCGGCACCGCCGCTCCGCTGGCTGGTCACCGGCGGCGGTCGGCATAATCCGGCCTTGATGGCGGAACTGAGACTGAGGCTGGATGCGCCGGTCGAACCGGTCGAGGCGGTCGGATGGCGCGGCGATTTCCTGGAAGCCGAGGCGTTCGGTTTTCTTGCCGTTCGCTCATACTACGGCCTGCCGCTGAGCCTGCCGGCGACCACCGGGGTGCCCGGCCCGCAGACCGGCGGCCACCTCGACCGGCCTTGACATAGCCGGCTAATACTACTATAGAGTGCATACGCTTTGGATTATATCTAAGCGCCGGAACCGTCGTTCCGATCCGTGGGTTGGTCCGCCCATGGTTTCTGGTCAATAGCCTTGGCCAGGGGCGAATGCCCGGGACGGATGTGCAGAGGTCGGAACCGCAAGGAACACTCCCAAGCCCAGGCCCGGGCCCGGGTTGCCTTCAGCCCGCGCTGGCAGGTCTTAAGACCTGGCACCCTCGCGTGAGAGATCATGCCGGGGATCGCGGGCGGCGGCTTCCGGTTGGAACCCCCTCTTTGTCTGGTCCTCCTGATCTAAGTCTCACCAATGCGTGCCTGGTCGGCCTGCGACCGGCGGTGGCGGGCTGATCCGTCTTCGACGGCTGGGGGCCGCCCGCCGGGGCCGCATTGAATGAAACCAAGTTCCGGGCGGGCGTTGTCTCAACAACGCGATAAGGACCAAGAACTATGTACAATCCGTTCCAACTGACGTCGACGTTGGCCAGCAACGCCACCGCCGACGAAGACGACACCGTCGCCGCCAAGCAGGCCTTCGGACAATTGGGCTACTACCAGACGCCGAGTTACGGCCTGACGCCCTATCCGGATCAGGGTCTGTTCGACGGCATCAAGAAGTTCCAAAAGGACAACGATCTCACCGTCGACGGCGTCATGCAGCCGGCCG
>JAQBZY010000212.1 GCA_027620395.1 Pseudomonadota bacterium | reverse complement strand
ATCCTGTACTTCGAGTACTACGTCGTGCTGGAGCCGGGTCTGACCGCGCTGAAGGACCGTCAGCTGCTGTCGGAAGACGAGTATCTGAAGGCGCAGGACGAGTACGGCCAGGACAGCTTCACCGCCATGATCGGCGCCGAGGCGATCCGCGAGCTGCTGAAGGGGCTCGAGCTCGAGAAGCTCGAGGCGACGCTGCGCGCCGACATGGCGGAGACCGACTCCGACATCAAGCACAAGAAGCTTGCCAAGCGTCTGAAGATCGTCGAGGCGTTCCGCGTCTCCGGCAACAAGCCGGAATGGATGATCATGACGGTGGTGCCGGTGATCCCGCCGGACCTGCGTCCGCTGGTGCCGCTCGACGGCGGCCGGTTCGCGACCTCGGACCTCAACGACCTGTATCGCCGCGTCATCAACCGCAACAACCGCTTGAAGCGGCTGATCGAACTCCGGGCGCCGGACATCATCATCCGCAACGAAAAGCGGATGCTGCAGGAATCCGTCGATGCGCTGTTCGACAACGGCCGCCGTGGCCGCGCCATCACCGGCGCCAACAAGCGGCCGCTCAAGTCGCTTTCGGACATGCTGAAGGGTAAGCAGGGCCGGTTCCGGCAGAACTTGCTCGGCAAGCGCGTCGACTATTCCGGCCGTTCGGTGATCGTCGTCGGTCCGGAATTGAAACTGCATCAGTGCGGGTTGCCGAAGAAAATGGCGCTCGAACTGTTCAAGCCGTTCATCTATGCCAAGCTCGAACTTTATGGCCGCGCCACGACCATCAAGGCGGCCAAGAAGATGGTCGAGAAGGAGCGGGCCGAGGTCTGGGATATCCTGGAAGAGGTCATCCGCGAGCATCCGGTGCTATTGAACCGGGCGCCGACGCTACATCGGCTCGGCATCCAGGCGTTTGAGCCGGTGCTGATCGAAGGCAAGGCGATCCAGCTTCATCCGTTGGTCTGCGCGGCCTTCAATGCCGACTTCGACGGCGACCAGATGGCAGTGCACGTGCCTTTGAGCTTGGAAGCCCAGTTGGAAGCCCGGGTCCTGATGATGTCGACCAACAACATCTTGAGCCCGGCCAACGGCAAACCGATCATCGTGCCGTCGCAGGACATCGTGCTCGGCCTCTACTACATGACCCTCGATCGCGAGGGCGAACCCGGCGAGGGCATGGCCTTCGCCAGCGTCAGCGAGATCCAGCAAGCGCTGGACGCCGGCGCCGTGTCGCTGCACGCCAAGGTCAAAGCCCGCTACTCGACGGTCGATACCGACGGCAAACCGGTGACGCTCAGGGTCGACACCACGCCGGGGCGGATGCTGCTGTCGGAAATCCTGCCGAAGCACAAGAAGGTTCCGTTCGGCTTGATCAATCAGCTTCTGACCAAGCGCGAAATTACCAACGTCATC
This sequence comes from Pseudomonadota bacterium, assembly GCA_027620395.1. Taxonomy (GTDB): domain Bacteria; phylum Pseudomonadota; class Alphaproteobacteria; order Rhodospirillales; family Casp-alpha2; genus JAQBZY01. Next base: position 2,946 of record JAQBZY010000212.1, on the reverse strand, counting down.
GACGAGGTCTATCGTCATTGCGGTCAGAAGGAGACCGTGCTCTTCGCCGACCGGATGATGGGGCTCGGCTTCGCACATGCCTGCCGCGCCGGCATTTCGTTCGGTAAGGACGATCTGGTCATCCCGCCGGCAAAGACCAGGTTGGTCGCCGAGACCGAATCCAAGGTCAAGGAATACGAACAGCAATACCTGGACGGTCTGATCACGCAGGGTGAAAAGTACAACAAGGTGGTCGACGCCTGGTCGCATTGCACCGACCGGGTCGCCGATGAGATGATGAAGGGGATTTCCGACATCACCACCCGAGCGCCCTTGAATTCAGTCTACATGATGGCGCACTCCGGTGCCCGTGGTTCAGCGGCACAGATGAAGCAGCTCGCCGGCATGCGCGGTCTGATGGCGAAGCCGTCCGGCGAAATCATCGAAACGCCGATCATCTCCAACTTCAAGGAAGGCCTGACGGTGCTCGAGTACTTCAACTCGACGCACGGTGCCCGCAAGGGTCTGGCTGACACGGCGTTGAAGACAGCCAACTCAGGGTATCTCACCCGCCGTCTGGTCGATGTCGCGCAGGATTGCATCATCGTCGAGGAAGATTGCGGCACCAAGCAGGGCATCACGGTGGCGCCGGTGGTCGAGGGCGGCGACGTCGTGGCGCCGCTTGGCGAACGCGTGCTTGGGCGCACGGCGGCGTCCGATGTCATCAATCCGCTCAATGGCGACATCATCGTCAAGCGTGGATCGATCATCGACGAAGCCGATTGCGCCATCATCGAGGAGGCGGAGGTAGAGGAAATCCGCATTCGTTCGGTGCTGACGTGCGAACTGACCGGTGGCGTTTGTGGCAAGTGCTACGGACGCGATCTCGCCCGCGGCACGTCGGTGAACATCGGCGAGGCCGTCGGCGTGATGGCGGCGCAGTCAATCGGCGAGCCGGGCACGCAGCTCACCATGCGGACCTTCCACATCGGTGGCGCCGTGCAACGCGGCACCGAGCGTTCCTACATCGAATCGGTGACCGACGCCAAGGTGCAGCTCAAGAACAGCACCACCGTCAAGAACTCGCGCGGCGTCCAGATCGTGATGACCCGCAACGCCGAGCTCAGCCTCGTCGACGACAAGAACCGGGTTCGGGCCAATCACCGCATTCCCTATGGCGCACAGCTCCATATTAAGGACAACGCCAAGGTCAAACGCGGCGACAAGCTGGCCGAGTGGGATCCGTACACGCTGCCGGTGATCACCGAAAAAGAAGGTACCGCCAACTACGTCGACCTGGTCGAGGGCATCTCAATGACGGAACGCGTCGACGACGCGACCGGCATTGCCTACAAGACGGTCACCGATTGGAAGTCGCTGCCGAAGGGTTCCGATCTTCGTCCCCGCGTCACGCTCCGTGACAAGAAGGGCGAGGTCGTGAACTTGGATACCGGCCACGAGGCGCGCTATTTCCTCTCGGTCGATGCCATCTTGTCGGTCGAGAACGGTCAGCAAGTTCACGCCGGCGACGTGCTCGCTCGTATCCCGCGTGAAAGCGCCAAGACCCGTGACATTACCGGCGGTCTGCCTCGTGTCGCGGAATTGTTCGAGGCACGCCGACCGAAGGACCACGCGATCATTTCCGAGTCCGAGGGCCGCGTCGAATTCGGTAAGGACTACAAGAACAAGCGCCGGATCATCGTGCAGCCAACGGACGACAAGCTGGACGCCAAGGAATACCTGGTGCCGAAAGGCCGACATCTGTCGGTGCAGGAAGGCGACTATGTCCAGGTCGGCGATTCGCTGATGGACGGCAATCCGGTGCCACACGACATCCTTCGCGTTTTGGGTGTCGCGGCGCTGGCCGAGTACCTGATCAACGAGATCCAGGACGTCTACCGGTTGCAGGGCGTCAAGATCAACGACAAGCACATCGAGGTGATTGTCCGCCAGATGTTGCAGAAGGTTGAAATCACAGGTGGTGGCGATACCACGTTGCTGGTCGGCGAACTGATCGACCGGATCGAGTTCGACAAGATCAACGCCGATACCAAGAAGCAGGGTGGCAAGATAGCCGAGGCGCTGCCGGTTTTGCAGGGCATCACCAAGGCCAGCCTACAGACGCAGTCGTTCATTTCGGCTGCATCGTTCCAGGAAACGACCCGGGTGCTGACCGAAGCCGCGGTTTCCGGCAAGATCGACGAACTGATAGGCCTCAAGGAAAACGTCATCGTCGGACGTCCAATTCCGGCCGGCACCGGCGCTACCATGAACAAGTTTCGGATGGTTGCCGAAGCGCGCGACGTGGCGGTGGCCAAGACGCTGCCACCCGATCATGCCGAACTATTGTCGGCGGAAACCGCCGGCGCCGACTAATCCGGCGCCGGATAACCAACCACGAAGGGCACGCGGCGACGCGTGCCCTTTTCGTTTCGGCGCCCGCTTACCCCGTTTGCGTCTCGGATAGCCGCTGATTTTGCAGCGCAACAGAAAACTGACCCAAATCTTGGGGCAGTAAGAAATATTCTTACAAAATCATGTGTAACTTATTGAAAATGCCTTATTTTTTTATCACTTTTCCGGTTGACGGCGGACTGGGGCATGCATATAGTCCGCGGCATTCACGGGGGCTGGTGGTAGGCCTGCGCTCTAGACGCAGCCCCGAGCGTGACAGGAGAGAAGAAAAATTGTGGCAGGTCCCCGGGCTATCGAGCCCGGTTGGGATTTTGTCATCTGGGCTCATGTCCCGGCGGACGGTTTGAAGCGCTGCGGGGAATGGCCCGACGCATGTTATGGGCGCCCGGAAACGGGCATTGGACGAAGTAACTAGGAGTTGGATTGAGCGTATGCCGACGATCAACCAGTTGATTCGCAAGCCGCGCAAAGCGCCGGCCACCCGCAACAAGGTTCCGGCCTTGGAAGCTTGCCCGCAAAAGCGTGGCGTTTGTACCCGCGTCTACACGACGA
>JAQBZY010000211.1 GCA_027620395.1 Pseudomonadota bacterium | reverse complement strand
CCGCCGCACCCGCCGGGGCCGGCGTCGCCGTGGCGCCCGGTGGCAACGCCGGTTGCGGACGGGCCGGGCCCGATACCGGCGGCAACGACTGGGTCTTGGCTTGGTTCTGAGGCTGCTGATTGGCCGGCGGCGTCTTGCCGGGACCGATGATCCAGGGGAAGCCTTGCCCGAATCCGTCGTTTGCGGTTGACTGGCAACCAGCGAGCGTCGCAAGGACCAGGCATGCCGCAATCAGACGCAAAGCTCGAAACATCCCTAAACGCAGCATCGGCCTCTCGGAGTCAGGGCGGCGGTCCGGCGCCACGGAATCGGCTTTTGGAGCCTAGCGACAAGCCGGGCCCGAGTAAACCGGTCCACGGCGCTCACCAGAGCGGTCTATATATTGTCGCCACCCCGATCGGCAATGCTAGGGACATCACACTCCGCGCCCTCGATATTCTGCACGCCGCCGACATCGTTGCCTGTGAGGATACCCGGGTCAGCCGAAAGCTGTTCCGGATTTACGGCATCGAATCGGCGGAACTGGTTTCCTATCACGAACACAACGCCCAAAAAATGCGGCCACGGCTGATTGGGCGGCTCAAAGATGGCGCCATCGTGGCGTTGATCTCGGACGCCGGCACGCCGATGATCAACGATCCAGGTTATCGGCTTTCCGCCGAATGCCGGGACGCCGGTATTCCGGTTTTTGCGCTGCCCGGCGCGTCTTCCGTGCTGGCGGCACTGGTCAGTGCCGGTTTGCCGACCGACCGTTTCAGCTTCCTGGGGTTTCCGCCGAACAAGCCGGGCAAGCGCCGGCAATTCCTCGATGAGTTGGCACCGTTGGCGGGAACGCTGGTGTTCTTGGAATCGCCCAACCGTCTGGCCTCGACGCTCGCCGACATGGCGCTCGTCTTTGGTGCCAGGGACGCGGTGGTGACCCGCGAACTGACCAAGAAGTTTGAGGAAATCCGGCGCGGCAGCCTGGACCAACTGGCGCAACATTACGCCGCCGCCGGCGCGCCCAAGGGCGAAGTGACGTTGGTCGTCGCCGGAAGGCCAGGCGAGCAGCCGGTGGCGTCCGAAGACGACGTCGACGCCTTATTGGCCGAGGCTTTGACCAGGATGTCGCTCAAGGAGGCGGCCACCGCTGTCGCCGCCGCCACTGGCCGGCCAAGGCGCGATATCTATGGACGGGCGCTCAAATTAAAGCCGGAGCAGCCGGATTGACCGCCGAAAGGCGGCGACGGGCCTTCCTTGCCGGGCGCCGGGCCGAAACGTTGGCGCTGTGGTTTCTCCGCTGCAAGGGTTACCGGTTGGTTCAACGCGGCTACAAAACCCCGATGGGAGAGATCGACTTGATCGTCAAGCGCGGCCGGACGCTGGTATTCGTCGAGGTCAAGCGGCGCGACGATTTGGCAATGGCCGTGCTGGCGGTGACGCCGCAGCAACGGCGCCGGATCGCCGCCGCCGCCGAATCTTTTTTAGGGCGGATGTCGGAACGCCAGCGTTTTGACGTCCGGTTCGATATCGTCGCCGTCGGCGCCGGCATGCCGAAGCACATCCAGGACGCCTGGCGGCCGGGTTTCTAGGCGCATCGGCGGCCCAGGAATCGAAAGCCGCTGACGCCGGGGGCTGGTGGCGGTATGATGCGATTCGCCTTTTGTCGCCAGATGACAACAACCTCCTAGGAAGTGACCCCAGCGATGCTCGCCATGACCCGCAAATTTCACGCCGTTCTTATTCTGACCGCGATGGCGCCGGCTTTCATCAGCCTCGGCGGCTGCGCCAGTGCCGTGATCGGCGCCGGCGCCACCGCCGGTGTTGCCGCTTACGACGAGCGCGGCATCAAGGGCGTGGCGTCGGATACCGTGACCTCGACCAAGATCAAGGCCAAGCTGTTCGAAAAGGATGAGATCCTGTTTCGCGATGTCGGCGTCGAGGTCTATGAGTATCGCGTGCTGCTGACCGGCGTCGTCGGCAAGGAGGAAATGCGCGCCGATGCGGTGAAGTTGGCGTGGTCGTTTCAGGAAGTGAAGGATGTCATCAACGAAATCCAGGTCGGCAGCAGCGGTATCATCGATTACGCGCGCGATGCTTGGATATCGACCCAGCTTAAAACCAAGATGACGCTCGATAAAACGGTCCTGGCCATCAATTATTCGATCGAGACCGTGAACGGTGTGATCTATCTTATCGGTATCGCTCAAAATCAGGGCGAGATCGACCGCGTCATCGCGCATGCGCGGAGCATAGATTACGTCAAGCGGGTGGTGTCGCACCTCCGAATCAAGCGTGCGGCGGAATGAACTCGCGACATCGGATCGCCGACACTCTCCGTCGCTTCGGCGCCGGCCAGGCGCTGGAGACAACAGTTGCGACGGCGGCCGTGATGGCGGCGGCGTTTGAGCGGCCTGGGCTGGCTCTTTCCAAATACCTGCGGCACCTCGAAAAGTTAGCCGATGAGGTCGCCAAGTACTCAAGATCGGACCAAGGTGCTGCGCCGGTCGAGCTGATCGCCGAGGCGTTGGCGCAGGTTCTTTGCCGCCGCTACGGATATGGCGGCGCCGATGGTGTCGAGGCCGACGCCGACGCGCACGACCTGGCATCGGTCATCGATGGCCGTAGCGGCTCGTCTGACGCACTTGCGATTCTGCACGCCGACATCGCCAGGCGGTTAGGCTGGACGGCGGAGATCATCAGCATTCCCGGTCGAGCGGTGATCCGCATCGAGGCCTTTTCGGAACGGGTGGTCGTCGATCCTGCCGGCGGTGGCGGCGAACTGTCGCCACAGGATCTTCGCGCCATCGCCAAGGCGCATGGCGGGGTTGAAACCGAACTTACCCCCGGATCGCTGGCGCCGCTGGACGACAAAACCGCCGTGCTCAGGCTGCTGGCGGCAAGAAAATCCTTGTTGCTGCGCAGTAAGCGTCTCGAAGACGCCGGCCGCGTGATCGAGGCCGCGCTCACCATCGCGCCCGATCAAGCGGTACTGTGGCGCGAACGCGGGCTTTTGAATGTCCGGCTCGACCGGGTCGCCGAGGCGGTCCAGGCCCTTGAGGAGTACCTACGGTTGGGCGACGACGAAGGGGCGCGTTACAGGACAACGGTATTGCTTCAGGAGTTGCGCGACCGGCTCGGCTAAGGTGACAATCGTCCCTACGGAACCAAGGAGATGAAACCGCCGTGACGCTTAGAGTCGCCATCCAGATGGACCACGTGTCCAACATCGACATCAATAGCGACAGCACTTTCGTGTTGGCGCTGGAGGCGCAGCAGCGCGGTTACTCGCTTTTGCATTATCTGCCCGAACAACTGATGCTGAAAAATGGCCGTGTCTTGGCCGAGGCAGAGCCGCTGCAAGTCCGCCGTGAGAAAGGCAATCATTTCACCCTTGGCGGAAAGCGGATCATCGATCTCGCCACCGATGTCGATGTTGTCCTGATGCGCCAAGACCCGCCCTTCGACATGGCCTATATCACGGCGACGCATATCCTCGAGCACGTGCATCCGAGCACCTTGGTGGTCAACGATCCGGGCGAGGTTCGCAGCGCGCCGGAAAAGTTGTTCGTGACGCATTTTCCGGAATTCATGCCGCCGACGCTGATCGCGTCCGATCGAAAGCAGATCCTGGCGTTTCGCGAAGAATACAAGGACATCATCGTCAAGCCGCTTTACGGCAACGGCGGCGCCGGCGTTTTTCACATAACGCCAGATGACGAAAATCTAAACGCGCTTTTGGAACTTTTCACCGGGCTTTACCGCGAGCCGATCATCGTTCAGGCCTATCTGAAGGATGTCCGCCAAGGCGACAAGCGGATCATCCTGATCGACGGCGAGGCGGCCGGCGCCACTAACCGGGTGCCGAAGGCCGGCGAGGCCAGATCCAACATGCATGTCGGCGGCACGGCGATGAAGTCCGAGTTGACCAAACGCGAGCGCGATATCTGCGCAGCCATCGGACCCGAGCTTAAGAAACGCGGCCTGATCTTCGTCGGCATCGACGTCATCGGCGGCTACATGACCGAAATCAACGTCACCTCGCCGACCGGCATTCAGGAAATCAACCGCTTCGATGACGTGCAACTGGAAGCCGGCATCTGGGATGCCATCGAAGCTAGGCTCTAGGCAACACCGCCGATCTCTGATTTTAGCCATGCGACGAATTCGGCGAGCGCCCCGCTGGTGCCGACCTCGCCGCGGGTCGCCAAAAAATATGCCGCCTCCGGAGCCGTGCGATGATCAGCCCCGAACGGCTCGACCAAGCGGCCATCGCGGATTTCTTCGGCGGCCAGGAAGTCGCTTTCCAAGATCACGCCGACACCCTTGATCGCCGCGTCGATGGCCATGCTCGAGCGCTCGACGGAAAGTTCGCGCCGGACCG
>JAQBZY010000210.1 GCA_027620395.1 Pseudomonadota bacterium | reverse complement strand
GCGGTCAAGCTGATCGACGAAAAAGGGGCCAAGGGCGGCGGTAAGGGCGGCGGTAAAGGCGGTCGCAAGGGTGGCGCCAAGACCAGCGCCAAGCGTCCCGCGGCACGGAAATCCAAGAAGGCCTCGGACGCCTGAGGCCGTGCCCCCCCCGAACAAATCACCCTTTCCAACCCGCGACGAAATCCTCGAATTCGTCCGCCTAAACAATAGTCTGGCCGGCAAGCGCGAGATCGCCCGCGCCTTCCGCCTTGATCCGGACCAGAAAATGCAACTCAAGAAACTGCTCAAGGGAATGCAGCAGGAAGGTTTGTTGGACAAAGGCCGCGGCCGCAAGCTGGCGCCGCCGGGATCGCTGCCCAATGTCGCCATCATCGAAGTCACCGGCGTCGATTTGGACGGCGAAGTGTTGGCCCGGCCGATCGATTGGGACGGCGACGCGCCGCCGCCCGTCATCTATCTCTCGCCCGAGCGCGCCGCCGGCCCGGCAGCCGGCACCGGCGACAGGATATTGGCCAGGCTCGAGCGCAGCGGCGACGATTACGTGGCCAAGATCATCCGCCGCGTCACCGCCGCTCCGGAAGATGTGCTCGGTATCCTAATCGAGGTCGAAGGCGGGCTCCGTATCCGCCCGGTCGATAAACGCCAGAGGTTCGAGTTCGTGGTGTCGCCCGAAGACGCCAAGGGCGCCAAACCCGGCGATCTAGTCCGCGCCGAAAGCGTGCGCGGCCGACGCTTGGGGCTGACGCGGGCACGCATCCGCGAGCGCATCTCAGATGCCTCGGGTCCAGGCGCCATCAGCCTGATTTCGATCCATCAACTGGGCATCCCGGTTGAATTTCCAAACGACGCAAGGCGCCAGGCCGAGCGCGCGGTCGCGGCGCCACTTGGCGAACGTCTGGATCTGCGGCAGATACCCCTGGTCACCATCGACGGCGCCGACGCCAGGGACTTCGACGATGCCGTCTTCGCCGAAGCCGACGACGATCCGAAAAACCAGGGCGGCCACAAGCTGATCGTCGCTATCGCCGACGTCGCCTGGTACGTCCGCCCCGGCGACGCACTCGACCGCGCCGCCTTCGAGCGCGGCAACTCGGCCTATTTTCCGGACCGCGTCGTGCCGATGTTGCTGGAGGAACTTTCGAACGGCTGGTGTTCGCTGCGCCCGAACGAGGACCGGCCGTGCCTGACGGCGCACCTTCGGATCGATAAATCGGGCGCGTTGCTTTCCAAACGCTTTGCGCGCGCGATGATGCGCTCGGCGGCGCGGCTGACCTATGAACAAGTGCAATCGGCCAAGGATGGCCGCCCAGACGATGCCACCGGGCCATTGCTTGAACCAGTGATCAAACCGCTATACCGGGCCTTCGACATCCTGGTCCGGGCCCGCGAGGAACGCGGCGCGCTCGAAATCGATATGCCGGAACGGGTCGTCAATTTGGACGGCAACGGCCGCATCATCGGTATTTCGCCAAGGCCGCGCTTGGATAGCCACAAGCTGATCGAGGAATTCATGGTCTTGGCCAACGTCGCCGCGGCCGAGTTCTTGGAAGAAAAACACCGGCCTTGCATGTACCGGATCCATGACCAGCCGAGTCTCGCCAAACTGGAGGCCCTGGGCGATTTCTTGGGCAGCCTGGACATCCGTTTCGCCAAGGGCCAAGTGGTGACCCCTGCCCGCTTCAATCAGATTCTTGCGCGCGTTGCCGGCACCCCCCATCAGGTGATGGTCAACGAGGTTGTGCTTAGGAGCCAGGCGCAGGCGCACTACTCGCCCGACAACATCGGGCATTTCGGTCTCGGGCTCCTGCGCTATTGCCATTTCACATCACCGATCCGCCGCTATTCGGATTTGCTGGTGCACAGGGCGCTGATTCGCGGCCTCGCTCCTGGCGACGGCGGGCTCGGAGAAGACCCTGGCGATTTCACGAAAATCGGCGAGCATCTGTCGGTGACGGAGCGTCGGGCGCAGTCGGCCGAGCGCGATGCGTCGGACCGCTATGCGGCGTTATTCATGCAGGACCGGGTTGGCGCCACGTTCCAGGCCAGGGTCTCCGGAGTCACCCGGTTCGGGTTGTTTGTCAGCTTGGACGAGACCGGCGCCAGCGGCCTGATCCCGATCAAGACGCTGCCTGCCGACTACTACGATCACGACGAGCAGCGGCACCGGCTGCAAGGCCGGGCCAACGGCCTGACGTTCAATCTCGGCGACTCTCTCGACGTCACGCTCATGGAAGCAAGCCCGATCACCGGCGGCATGATTTTCGCCTTGGTCGGCGGAATGCGAAGCGCTAAACCCGGCAGCGTCGGCAAGCCGGTGCATCGCGGCCGCAAGCGGGCCGCCAAGCGGACAACTAGTGGCCGGGCCGGCGAGCGGGGCCGCAAGGGCCGCCGCAAGCCCTGATCGAAGCAAAATTCGATGCCGACGCGGCGGGCCATGTAAAGCCGCCATGTACGGTCGTCGTGTACAGCCACCCGACATTGTAGATAGAATAGGGAATGCTTTGGAAGCCGGGACATTTTTCCGCTCGGGGCGGGTTATTGCTGACGCTGTTGCTGGCCGCCTGCGCCACGCCGCAACAAAGCAGCCGGCAAGGCTTGCCCGAGTTCCCGAGGCCGGCGGCGAGTGAGGTTTTTGCCGTCGCGCTCGACAATATCGTCGATAAATACATCGAACCGGTGAACATCAAGACGATTGCCGTCGAGGGGCTTCGCGGCCTCGGTGCCATCGACGCCGGAATCGCCGTGGAAACCACGGACCAGGGCGTCCGTCTCAGTGTCGCCAACCAGCCAGCGGCGGAATCCAAATTTCCCGCCAACGACAGCCCCCGTGCCTGGGCCGACATGATGGTGACGGTGATCCTGACCAGCCGTGAACGGTCGTCGGAACTCAGGATGGCCAAGGCCGAGCGGATTTACGAGGCGGTCCTCGACAGTGCGTTGTCGCACCTCGACATTTTCTCGCGCTACGCCGGCGCCGCCGAGGCGAGGCGGCAACGCGCCAAGCGCGATGGTTTCGGTGGCATCGGCGTCAAGTTCCGAATCGACGGCGGTAATCCGGTGGTGACCGAGATATTGCCAGGTTCACCGGCGGCCATCACCGGTCTTTCGATCGGCGATCGCATCCTCAGGATCGGCGATGTTGCCGTCACCGGGTTCGACAACGACCGTGTGATCGAACAGTTGCGGGGGCCCATCGACACCCACGTCAAGATCACCTTCGAGCGCACCGAAACGGTGCAGCCGGTGACCGTCGAAATCGTCCGCAGTCATATCGTGCCGGAATCGGTGACCAGCCACCTCGAAAACGGCGTCGCCGTCGTCAAGATCGATAGCTTCAACCAAAACACGGCGGAATCCATCCGCCGCTTGTTGGCAGAAGCGGTTTCCGACCCAAATCAGCCGGTCCGCGGCCTGATCCTGGACTTGCGCGGCAATCCGGGCGGCCTGCTGCGCCAATCGATCAAGGTCTCCGATTATTTTCTGACCCAGGGTGACATTTTAAGGACCCTCGGCCGGCACACTGAAAGCCAGCATCACTATCAAGCATCCGGCTTGGATTACATCACCGGGCTGCCGTTGGTCGTGGTGATCGATGGCAAATCGGCCTCGGCGGCAGAGATCGTCGCCGCCGCCCTGCAGGACCGCGACCGGGCCGTGGTCGTCGGCACCGCGTCCTACGGCAAAGGGACCGTGCAGACGGTGATCCGGCTTCCGAACGACGGCGAAATCACCCTGACCTGGTCGAAGTTCGTGGCGCCTTCTGGCTATCTGCTGCATGGCACCGGCGTGATCCCGACGGTCTGCACCAGCGGTGCCGCCGAGGACGCCAGCCCGGCTTCCATCATCGCCAAGGCCATCGGTAAGGGTGCCGAGGACTCGGCCAGCCTGTGGCGCCGCCGCGCCAGCCTGGGCGACACCGAGCGGCTGGGTCTCCGCGGCGGCTGCCCATCGCAGCCGAGGCCCGGCCATATCGAGATCGAAATTGCCAAGCGCTTGATCGACAACGGACAATTGCTGGCCCGAGCACTGCATTTGGCGACGGTGACGGCGCAAGCAACCGAATAGAACGGCGCTCCGACGCGGCGGCAAGGCCCTTGACTTGGCCGGCGCGGGAAGTATTGTGCCGCGCCTGAAACGCGCATGGAGCGGAGCCTACCAAAATGGCGAAATCGAGCACGATCCAAATCAAACTGCTGAGCACGGCCGGAACCGGTTTCTTCTATGTCGCCAAGAAGAATCCGAAGAATTCGACCGAAAAGCTGCAGATGCGGAAATACGACCCGGTGCTCCGCAAGCACGTCCTGTTCAAGGAATCCAAGATCAAGTAGCGGCCGTCACACTGACCCCGCAAACATTAAACGCGCCGCTCAAGAGCGG
>JAQBZY010000209.1 GCA_027620395.1 Pseudomonadota bacterium | reverse complement strand
ATTGGCGCCATGCCCGGTTTGGGCTCGGTCAACGGAGTCGCGATCCTGCTGCCGGCGACGTTCCTCGTGCCACCGACATCGGCGATGATCTTCCTCGCCGCGATTTATTACGGCGCCATGTACGGCGGCGCCATTTCGTCGATCACGCTCGGCATCCCCGGCGCATCGACCGCCGTCGCGACGACGTTCGACGGCCGTCCCCTGGCCCTCAAGGGCCGCGCCGATCTGGCGCTGGTCATGGCCGCTGTCGCGTCCTTCATCGGCGGCTCCGTCGCTAACGTGCTGTTCACCGCCTTCGCCCCGCCGCTCGCCCAGGTCGCGCTCGATTTCGGCGACCCGGAAATTTTCGCCTTGATGTTGCTCGCCTTCGCAACCTTCATCGGGCTCGGCGGCGACGACATTCCGAAAACGTTGTTTTCAATATGCTTCGGCTTGGTGCTGGCGGCCGTCGGCCTAGACATCATGACCGGTGAGCCGCGGCTTGTTTTCGGCGACATCACCGGCTTCATGCACGGAATCAACTTCCTGGTGCTGGCGATCGGCATTTACGGCATAGGCGAGATGATCTGGACCATCGACACGACACGGGGCAACGTCACCATGACCGAAGCGGTGCTCTCGATCAGGAAGATTCTCTCCGCCATGCGCGAATGCATCGCCGGCTGGAAGGGAACGGTGATCGGTTCATTCCTCGGCTTCTTCGTCGGCATTCTGCCCGCTGCCGGCGCCACGCCCGGATCTTTGATGGCCTACGGCGTTGCCAAGATGACATCGAAAACTCCGGAACAATTCGGCAAGGGTAATCTGGACGGCATTTCGGCGCCGGAATCGGCCAACAACTCGGCCTCGACAGGCGCCATGCTGCCGATGCTGACGCTCGGCATTCCGGGCTCGCCGACGACGGCGATCCTTTTGGGCGGCATGGTGATCTGGGGTCTGCAGCCGGGGCCACGTCTGTTCACAGACCAGACCGAATTCGTCTGGGGCTTGATCGGATCGTTTTACATTTCCAATCTGTTCGCGCTGATCGTCAATCTGGCTTTCATCCCGGTATTCATCTGGATGCTCCGGATGCCGTTCACGGTGCTGGCGCCGATGATCTTCGTGCTATCCGTGGTCGGTGGCTTCGCCGCCACCCAGGACATGCACGATGTCTGGCTGATGCTGATTTTCGGCATCGGCGCCTATCTGATGCGGAAACTCGATTATCCGGTGGCACCGGCGGTGTTGGCGATTGTGCTGGGCCCGATCGCGGAACCGAAGCTGCGCCAATCGCTGCTGTTTTCCAGCGGCGATCCGATGATCTTCCTGAACCGCCCGATCGCCGGTCCGATCACGGTGATCGCGATCATTCTGATCTTATTGCCGCTATTCAAGTTGATCCGGGACAAGATGAAAGCCAGGAAAGCGGCGGCCTAACGGCGGACCGATCTCCTCGCCCTAGCGGCGGCGCCGTCGAGGTCGTCGGCAGCATCGCCGCCCGGTGGATATTCGCTGCGTCCCGTCGGCCATCGCCGAAACCGCCGAAGGCCCGGGGACGCAACCCCGGGCCTCTCGGCATCTCATTTATTGGCAAACCGGCTCAATCCCGGTCGCGCTTGTGGTGCCGTTCGCGCATGTCGTGGGCGTCGACGGCGGCGTCGCCGTTCTGGTCCATCCGTTCGACCAGCCGCTGTGAGCGCTTCTGGTATTCATTGAGCGTCACCTGACCATCACCGTCGGCATCGTAGCGCTGGAAACTTTTGACCATGCGCTCGCGCATCTGATCGCTCCAAAGCGCCTGATATTCAGCGAGATCGAGTTTGCCGTCGGCGTTCTTATCGTACTGTTTGAGTTGCTTTTCGCGGCCGGCATTGATCTCTGTCTGGGTCAGCTTGCCATCGTGATCGGTGTCGTAGAGTTCCAGCATGCGCTCGAAGCCGCCGCCCATTTGGCGGTGTCCGCCATTGGTTTCGTGGAAGCGTTCGTGCATCGACGCGGCAGTGGCGATTCCGGTGGCGGCGACAATGCCGGTGACGGCAAGGGCTGCGATGAGCTTATTACGGTGTTTCATTTTGAACCTCTGGTATTGGGTTGCGATACCTGGAACATAGTCTTTCGAGCGCCTGAAGGTATGTCCGATCGGCATCGAATTGTCGCCGTATCTACCTAGACGCCCGCTTGATACTATTGGTTACAAATTTCATGTGCGGACGAACCCCGGCCCAGCAGTATAGAATGTGGCATGACCACATCACCGCATATCCTGGTTGTCGACGATCGCGAGGACATTCGGACGCCTCTCGCCAGGTATCTGACGAAGAGCGGCATGCGCGTCAGCACCGCCGATGGCGGCCGGGCGATGCGCGAGCTTTTGAAGGCGTCGGCGCCCGATCTGGTGGTTCTCGACGTCATGATGCCCGGCGAGGACGGGTTGTCGTTGTGCCGGCATCTCCGTGAAACGACCGATCTGCCGGTGATCCTGCTGACCGCCATGGCCGAGGATACCGACCGCATCGTCGGCCTCGAAGTCGGTGCCGACGACTATGTGACCAAACCGTTCAACCCGCGCGAGCTCTTGGCCAGGATCAAGGCCGTCCTGCGCCGGACGCAAAGCGTGCCCAAGCCCAAGGATACGCCGGCGGCGGAGCGTTTGCGTTTCGACCGTTGGGTTATTGACGCGGCAAAACGGGAACTAACCGGCAATGACGGCGTCGTGGTGCCGCTCAGCACCGCCGAGTTCCGCCTGCTGAACGTGCTTCTACAACGGCCAGGCATCGTGCTCAGCCGTGACCAACTGCTCGATATGACGGCCGGCCGGGAAGCACAATTGTTCGACCGCAGCATCGACAATCAGATCAGCCGTCTTAGGAAGAAAATCGAGCATGGCCCCAAGAACCCAGTCTTGGTCCAGACGGTCTGGGGCGGCGGTTACAAGCTCGCCTGCAAGGTCGAGCCGCTTTGAACGGCCCTGATGGTTTCCGACTCGGACGATTGTGGTCCAAGATTCGGCCGCGACGGTTGGTGACCCAGACTGTCCTGTTATTGCTGTTGGCGCTGCTGGCATCGCAGATCGTCAGTGCGTTGATATTGAGGGGCGAGACCCGATCGATATTCCGCGGCGTCGAAAGCCGGATCGTCGCCGAGCGGATTGGACCGGTGGTGACGCTGCTTCGCTCGACGCCGGCCGAACTGCGCGACAAAGTCGCCCGCACCATGGCGTCTCGGCGGATGCAGGTCTGGCTCAGCGGAGACGCCGCCGCGCCGGCGGAGAGAACGAGGGAAAGCGGCGACGACGACAAACGGGCCCGCGACCTGATTGCCCGGATCACGGCTGAAATCGGCGATCCCGATACCCACCGCGTCCGCGCCATGGTGCACGACGCCGACAACGGCGACAACCACCACCACGCTGCCATGATGCGCCGGATGCCAATGGGCGCACACCGTGCCGACGCCGTGGTTTCAGTCAATATCGACGCCGATCATTGGCTGAATTTGGGGATCAGACTCCGGCCACAGCGCCGTCTGATCAATCCCGACACCTGGATCAGCATGGGCATCACGGCAATCGTGCTCAGCATCATCGTGGCGCTGGCCATGGGCGGCATCGCAAGGCCTTTGCAGCGGCTGTCGGACGCCGCCGCCCGTCTCGGCCGTGGTGAAAAGACCACGCCGCTCCGCGAAGAGGGCCCAAGCGATATCCGCGACACCATCCGCGCCTTCAACGACATGCAAGCCAGACTCGAGCGGTTCGTCGGCGACCGGACCAGGATGCTGGCCGCGATCAGTCACGATCTCAGGACGCCGATTACATCGATGCGGCTCCGCGCCGAAATGATCGAGGACATCGAAACCCGCGAGAAGATGATCGCGACCCTGGAAGAGATGAAGGCGATCACCGAATCCACGCTCGGCTTCGCCAAGGACGATGCCGACGGCGAAGATTCCCGGAACGTCGATCTGACGGCGCTGGTCGGCAGTATCGCCGACGATCTTTCGGCCACCGGCATCGACGCGCATCTTGAGACCGAGGCCCGCGTCGTCGCCCTCTGCCGGCCGGCTGCCTTGGGCCGGGCGCTCAGAAATCTGATTGAAAACGCCGCCATTTATGGGCGGCGCGCCAACATCAACATCGGCGACGACGGCGGCGCAATTCGTATCGTGATCGAGGACAACGGCCCCGGTATTGCGGAAGCCGACATGGAGCGGGTGTTCGAGCCATTCGTCAGGCTGGAGGGTTCAAGACACCGCGCAACCGGCGGCATCGGGCTCGGCATGGCGATCTCCCGAAATATCGTCCGCCGGCACGGCGGTGACGTCAGCCTTGCGAACCGACCGGAAGGCGGGCTCCGGGTAACGGTGACGCTGCCGAAGTCCTGAGCGGCGCTTCAAAGC
>JAQBZY010000208.1 GCA_027620395.1 Pseudomonadota bacterium | reverse complement strand
GTCCTCGTCGGCATCGGCGGCGCCGTCGTCCATCTACATGGTCTTGGCCAAGGCCGCGATATCGCCGTCACCCATGCTCATGTCGCCGGAAAGCTCCTGGCGGATGGCGTCGCCATCGACGATATCGTCCTCCGGCTCGTCGGATTCGATGTGGCGCTGCATGGTCTGCACCAGGGTGTTCTCGAGTTCCTTGAGATCGACGGTCTTGGCCGCGATTTCACGGAGCGACACGACCGGGTTCTTGTCGTTGTCGCGCTCGACCGTGATCTCGGCGCCGGCGGTGATGTGCCGCGCCCGCTGGGCGGCGATAACCACCAACTCGAAACGGTTCGGAATCTGCTCGACGCAATCTTCGACGGTAACGCGGGCCATTTAACTCTCCCAAGATCGGAATTGGCGGAATTGGCGGAATTGGCCCGGTTTATAGGGATTTCCGGGCCACCCTGCAAGGGGATATTGCCGTTCGGCGCCCCTGCCCCATCACGCGTCTTGCAGGACCGTCACCTGGCCCTGTTCCGGATCGACCCGTAGCCGTTCGCCGGTCTTGATCAGCTTGGTCACGTCGCCGTCGGCAAATCGGTCGCACATGGCCATCTCGGCCAAGGCCGCACCCTGCACCAAAATGGTATTGGCGGCGTTGAACAGGATTGCCTTCGGGGCTATCCTGCGTGATTTCATCTCATACAGCATCCAGGCCGAGGCGACGCCGCCCTTGGCGGTGTTCAAGACCAAAATCACGTCGACGTAGGATTGACCAGCGAGCTTGTGCTGCGGCCTGGAGAACACCCCCTTGATGCGGTCCAAATCGTAGCGGGCCGAGAAATTGTCGTCGGCGACCAGCGCCCGGCCCTCGACCACGGGGCCGATGCCCGGATGACACTTCAATATTCTGTCGGTCATACGATTTCTCCCGCCACGGCCGACGCGACGCAGGCCTCCATGCTGGCCAGCGCCGGCTGATAGCCGTAGCCGCCCAGGATGTTGACGATCTTGGCCGAATTGCTGAGCAGCCGCTTCCAGCCGTTGGCCTCGCCGATCTCGCGGGCGTACTGTTGGTAGAAGCAAGTGCCTTGCAGCACCTTGGCACCTGAGCCTTCGATGTTGGCGACCAGGCCCATGCGGGTGGCGTCGGCGTAAACCGCAGGCGACGTGCAGACGATCATCGCAGTTGATTTCGCGAGGGTCTTGCCCGTGACCAGATCGGCGACCTGCTGCATTTCGACGATCGAAAGCTGCGGCGCCGCGAAGACGACGATGTCGATCTTGTCGCCCTTGCCGCCGAAGTTCGATCTGAGCGCGTCGAGATCGCTTTTTTGGACCGGCTCGGCCGTGAGCTTGTCGCCGCCGACGGCGGCCAGCGTCGGCGCCTCCGGCGTGACGCCGACGATGTGGAACAACGGCGTCGAGCCCCAGCTCGCCATCGCCGCGCCGAAGTGCTTCATGGCGTCGGACGTCGGTTTATTCTCGATCCCCTCGACCACCGGCACTTCCCAATAGGATCCCGCCATGCGGCCTATGACGGCGCCCAAGACGCCCCAGTCGGTCAACCCCTTGGGCTGTTCCTTGACCATGAAACGGCGCGTGGCACGGCGTTTCTCGTCCAAATGCAAGCCGTAACGCGGCGTGCGGCCGGTCAGCCCGGCGGCCAACGCCGATGGTCCGCCCTCGAAATTGGACCGGGCGCCCAAGACGCTGTTGCAGTAAATCACGACGCCGGTGTCGCCGAACGCCACATGATCGCCCAGCACCGGCGGCATGATGGTTTGATAGTTGATGCACGTGTCGGTCATCAGGATGCCGAGCTTCTCGCAGGCGGTGATAAAGCGGCGTTCGAGGGCCGCCATTTCCTCGGATTGGCCGAGCGGCCGGTAGTAATTGAGATCGACGCCCCTCGGGTCGGTGATCATCGGTACCGCGACGCGGCGGTCTTTTTCCGGATGCGCGGCCATTTTGGCCATGAAATCGGCGCCGGCCTCACCGATGGATTCCGGATCGGCCATCATGTGCACCTGGCTGACCGGCACCAGATCGGCGGCGTCGAACATCCGGCCGACCTTGATCATGTGGTCCATGGCCCAGCGCCGCGGCTCGCCCATCTCGCCGGCGAGCATGGCCTTTTCCATGTCGTTGAGTTTCAAAACGCCTCCTCCTTCTATCCACTTGGCGCAAATAGCACGTCCACATTACATCGGTCTAGCTAACGAAAGAACGATCTGCATCTGAATTTTGACTACGGCTCGCCATCGAATGGACCCCTTGTGGACCCCGGGACGTGCCCTGGGTGACGGGCGGAGTGGAGTGGTGCGCCACCGGTTTCCACCAAACGGCTATCCAATGGATATGATATTAAACCGGACAGCAGTGGACTTGATCCGGGATCCAAATTACTTCGGCAGCACCGCCTCGACGGCCTTGATCATTCTGCCGGCGTCCGGCGCCGTCGCGGTAGAGAACCAGTCGACCAGGCGCCCGTCCGGCGCGATCAGATATTTGTGGAAGTTCCATTTCGGCGAACCTATGACGCCGACTTCGCCCGCCGCCCACTTGTAGAACGGATGCGCATCCGGGCCGGTCACCTTGAGTTTACCGGCGAGTGGAAAGTCGACGGCGAAGTTGGTCTCGCAGAAAGTTTTGATTTCGCTTGCCGTGCCGGGCTCCTGGGCACCGAAATCGTTCGACGGCACGCCGAGCACCAAAAAGCCCCGGTCGCGGTACTTTTGCCATAGCGCTTGCAGGCCGGCGTATTGCTTGGTGAAGCCGCAGAACGACGCGGTGTTGACCACCAGCACGGCCTTGCCGGCAAAGGATTTCGCCGGCAACGGCTGACCGTCGATGCTGGTGAACTCGAAATTGTGAAAGTTCATCGCGCTGGCCTTTCCGGAAATGATTATCAATAGGATGGCGAGGACGCCGGCCCATGTGGCGATTTGGCGCCGACGCGACGGCCGATCAAGCATCGACAAACCATGGCACGGCGCTGGCGGCGGCGGCTCCGGCCTCGGCTTCGGATTTAAAGCGTAACTCACGGTGCCCGCCAATGCCGAACCAGCCGCTCGGGTCCTCGACATCGCGGCGGAATTCCTCGAACCCGTAGCTGCCGTCGGGGCGGCGAAAGATATCGACGCAGCGGCCGCCGTCCGGCGTGTTGACGGACTTGAGAACGGTTATCCGTAGCGCTCTTCCTTCCACGGATCGCCCTCATTGTGGTAGCCACGAGTTTCCCAGTAACCCGGCGCGTCCTTTTCCAGAAAGGTGATTTGCCGCAACCATTTGGCGCTTTTCCAAAAATAAAGTCCAGGGATCACGGCGCGGACCGGACCGCCGTGCTCGCGGCTTAATGGCAAGCCGTTCCAACGCTGCGCCAGCAGACTGTCGGGCGCCATGAAACGTTCCAGCGTGACATTGGTCCGGTAGCCGTCGTGCGAATGCAGAACCACGTGCCGGACCTCTGGCCTCGGCCTAGCCGCCCGGACGATATGGGTCGCCGAAACGCCCTCGAACGTATTGTCGAGCCGGGTCCAGGCGGTGACGCAATGAATGTCGGCGGTAACATTTGTTTGCGGCATCGCCAGAAACGCGGCCATGTCCCATTTCAGCGGCCGTTCGACGGCGCCGGCGATACCGAGCGTCCACAGATCGGCCGGAACGTACGGCTGATGTCCAAGATCGAGCACCGGCCAGTCCTTGGCGATTTCCTGGCCGGGCGGCACGCGGGATCCGCGGTCGCGGCGTGGCGGCAGCCGCTTTTCGGCAGCCATCCGTTCCTTGGCCTGGGTGAAGCCTTGACGCTTTGCCGCCGGTTCCTGTTCCGGCGCGGCATGGCGAAAGCTACCGAGCACGCTGCCCGGCCGGCCCTTGAACATTTCGGCGTATTTTTCGTCATCGGTCATGGCCCCGGAAATATAGGGACGTCAGGGCCTCTCGTCGCTTCACGTCTCCGTGGCGGTCCCCCGCCGGTTCAAGCCCGGGGCAGGCCGGGAACAAGTCCGGGACGAAGGATTGAGACGGTTACACAATTTAACGTGCCTAGCGTGGACATCGGCCGTCTGTGCCGACTATCATGCCGGCATGACCGCCCCTGCCCGCGCCACCCTCCTCCGTCTGTTCCGCGCCGCATTCGGTGCCGCGGCGTTGTTCGCGTTGTCGGCCTGCTACATGCCGATCCGCTTCGATGCCGAAATCGATATCAATCGGGCCGGCTATTACAGCTTCATCTTCGATGGCTATTTGGCCCAGGTCGAACTTTACCAGGACATGAAGGAGGGCAAGGTCACCGCCGACGAGGAGCGCGAGCGGGTCAAGGTCATCAAGGACGATCTCGAGCGCGATCCGTCGACCAAGCAGTTCGAATACTTCCAGAAGGGCCACTTCAAGGTCCACTGGGAGCGTTCCGGTGATCTGATA
>JAQBZY010000207.1 GCA_027620395.1 Pseudomonadota bacterium | reverse complement strand
CCGCCGATCCAGACAAAATTATCGCCGCCGTTAAACGTGGGCACCAAGCGTTAGATTCGTTCCACTAGTATTCTGAAAGCAAAAAGAGATGCATGAAGTTGCGCATTCGACGGATTCCCGCTACAGCATCAGCATGACGTTCCCTGACCGGGCCTATGCCGATATCGGCGCATTTGCCGATGATTATTTCGAGACGCTGGCCGGTGCCGTCGGCACCGTCGACCGCGCCCAGCTCGGCCGCGCCGCGGCGCTCTTGAAGCAGGCATATGGGGAACGCCGCACGGTCTATGCCTGCGGCAACGGTGGCTCGGCGGCGATCTCCAATCACCTCCATTGCGACCACATGAAGGGTATCCAGACGGATACCCACGTCCGCCCGAGGATCGTCTCCTTGAGCTCGACCATCGAGACCATCACGGCCATCGCCAACGATATCTCCTATGACGATGTCTTCGTCTATCAGCTTCGCACCATGGCAGATGCGGGAGATGTCTTGATCACCATCTCGTCGTCGGGCGATTCGGAGAATGTCGTCAGGGCCGCTCAGTGGGCGAAGGACAACGGCGTTCGGGTCGTCGCCTTGACCGGATTTTCCGGCGGCCGAACGGCCAAGCTTGCCGACGTCAACCTGCATGTCGTTGCCGACAATTACGGCGTCATCGAGGACGCGCATCAATCATTGATGCACATTCTCGCGCAATATTTACGCATTGAGGCCATGGATGTGGCGCTCATCAAGGATCGCAAGTTCTGATCGACCGTCGCTGCTCGCCGGATTGATCGGCATATGCGGACATCTCGTTGGTAAGGGAAATGATCGGGGCGGAAGGCGCTAAAAATTAGACACGTGATCTTAAAATAAACCGCCGCCTGTTCGAGCTCTCTGAACGAGGGCTCGGAAATAAATTATCTGCCGTGTTTTCTTACCGTGTTGTGCGCGTCAATTGCGCTAGGTTCGCTCTGCCAGACAGAACACGGATAATCCGGCCAGCCGATTGCAAGGCAGGATAAAGCGGCGCTCCATGTCGTGAAGGCCGATCAACAGATCATTGCTGAGGACCCCGGCCGGCCGCATGGCGCTCCTCGGCTCGACCAGTCCGATCGTCTTCACGATGTTGCCGAAGATGCGAAGCGCTGCGGCGATCGGGAAGAGAAGGCCGAAGAAATACCTCGATTTGATCACCGATAGCCCCGATGCCCGCACGGCCGTTTCAATCGTCGACATCGTGTAACGGCGGCGGTGTTCGAGAAATTCATCGTGGCCGGACCATAGAAGCAGAAATGCCGGCACTGTAATCAAGAGCCGGCATTTTTCCGGCATCATTTCGGCGTAGCTGCTCAAAAATGCCACGTCGTCATCGGTATGCTCAATGACATCCATCATCAGGACCAGGTCCTGGGTAATGCTGTCGATTGAGCGCACGGTCTGGATGGCCGGGGAGCCATCCAGGACCCCCTCGGCGGCATAGCGGTTATCGAGGCATATGCCGGTTTTCGCCAGTCCCCGTTCGACTAAATAGCGGGTGAAGTATCCTGATCCGGCGCCAATATCGAGAACCGACTCGACGGGGATCGATCCCAGCAACGCCACCATCGTCCGTGCCTTGGAGATGTAGTACCAATGACGGTCGACGTCGATGCCCGGGATATCGGCTTCTTTCAGATCCATGTTTCAGTTTGCCGCGGTGAGCATTTTCGCGTTAAAGCGGACGCGCTTCCTTGGCACCGAAATCGGCGCCGGGGATCGACCGGGATACTCAAACATGACGTTTGTTTCCGAAGATCTATTCGTCAACGGCCTGCTGATAGCTTTTTTCGCGGCTGTGCAGTCCATATTCGGCATGGGTGTTCTGGTATTCGGAACGCCGACGTTCCTGCTGCTCGGATACGGCTTCACGGAAACCCTCGGCATTCTTTTGCCGTCGTCGCTTGCCATTTCCATCGCCCAGGTAGCCCTGCACAAGGGCCGCCGACCGGTAATCTCGAAGGCCCTTGGCGCGCTTTGTCTGCCCGCGGTCGGCCTATCCCTGTTTGTCACGATTTCCGCCAACCTGACACGGCACGCCTATTTCCTCGTCGCGGTCGCCCTGGTCATGTCGGCGGCGGCCCGGACCGTGCCGCAGTTCAAGCAAGCCCTGCGCGGCGCCATCGTCCGGCATCTAAAGCTGTTTCACGTCGTCATAGGACTTTACCACGGGGTGACCAATCTCGGGGGCGCGCTTCTGGCCGTCATGGCGCCGACCATCCATCCCGACAAGGACAATGCCCGTTATGTCGTCGCGGTCTACTATATGAGCTTCGTGCTGGTGCAGGCGGCCGTCCTTGTGATCACCGTCGGCGGCGGCATATTCCTGCCAGGCGTGATCTACGTTCCGCTGACCGCCGTCATTTATCTGATCCTCGGCAATCGTCTATTCCGGACCCTCAATAACAACGCGTTCCAGCAGGGAATGACCGGATTTCTGGTGCTTTATGCCGCGATACTTGTCTTGAGGTGGGCGGCAATCCTCTAGGCCCATTCCGGATCAATGCCGGAAGTGACGCATGCCAGTGAATACCATGGCCAGATTCCGGGCATCGGCAACGGCAATCACCTCGTCATCGCGGACGCTGCCGCCCGGTTGAATGATGGCCGTGGCGCCGGCATCAGCCGCCGCCAGAAGCCCGTCCGGGAATGGGAAGAATGCATCCGAGGCGACGACGGACCCAATCGCCCAGCTTTGCGTGTCGCCGGCGACGCCGGCGGCATCCTCGGCCTTCCAGGCGGCGATCCGCGACGAATTGACGCGACTCATCTGTCCGGCCCCGACGCCAACGGTGGCGCCATTCTTTGCATAGACGATGGCGTTCGACTTGACGTGCTTGCAGACCGTGAAGGCAAACAAAAGATCCGCCATCTCCTCGTTGGTCGGCCTGCGCTTGCTGACGACCTTGAGATCGTCCGACGTGAGGCGCGCGTCCCGCGTTTGCAGCAGATAGCCTCCGGCAAGCGAGCGGACCGTCATGCCACTGGCGTTCGGATCGGGCAGCGCGCCGGTCTCGAGCACTCGGAGGTTCTTCTTCGCGGCGAAGATCGATTTCGCGTCATCCGAGATCTCGGGCGCGATGATGACTTCCGAAAAAAGATCGACGACCAGCCTAGCTACCGCGCCGTCGAGCCTTTGGTTGAACGCGATGATGCCGCCAAAGGCGCTTTCCGTATCGCAGGCGAGGGCCCGCTTGTATGCTTCGCCAAGACTGTCGGCCACGGCTACGCCGCAGGGGTTCGCATGCTTGACGATCACGCAGGCGGGCCGGCCCTTGAATTCGGCGACCAGTTCGATGGCCGCGTCGCTGTCGTTCAGGTTATTGAAACTGAGTTCCTTACCCTGGTGCTGGATCGCCGTGGCGATGCCGGGGCGGCCGTCGCCGGAGACGTAGAACGCCGCCTCCTGATGCGGGTTCTCGCCGTAGCGCAGCGTCTGGCGAAGCGATCCGGCGAAGACTTTCCGCGCCGGAAACGTTTCGCCGAGGACGCCGGCGAACCAATCCGAGATCGCCGCATCGTAGGCGGCGGTGCGGGCGTAGGCATTGGCGGCGAGCTTCTTCCTGAGCACGGCCGTGGTCGCGCCACCATTGGATCTTATCTCTTCGACGACCGCGGCGTAGTCTGCCGGATCGACGACAACGGTGACGAAGGGATGGTTCTTCGACGCGGCGCGGATCATCGCCGGCCCGCCGATGTCGATGTTTTCGATGCAGGTGTCGAAGTCGGCGCCGCCGGCGACCGTCTGCTCGAACGGGTAAAGATTGACGACCAAAAGATCGATTGGGCGGATGCCGTGGTCTTTCATGGCCTTTTCATGCTCGGCGTTGCCCCTGACGGCCAATAACCCGCCATGGATTTTCGGCTGCAGCGTCTTGACCCGGCCATCCATGATTTCCGGGAACCCCGTGAAATCGCCGACCTCCGTCACCGGCACGCCGGCAGTCCTTAGCGCCTTGGCGGAGCCGCCGGTCGAGAGGATTTCGATGCCGAGCGCGGCGAGGTCGCGGCCGAGCTCGATGAGGCCCGATTTATCGGAAACGCTGATGAGTGCGCGGGCGATCTTGTTGTCAGGCATGGTGGTCGTCATTCCCAAAAGGATTCGTTCAGATGGCGGCTATTCGGCCGCTATCGGCATGGGTCGGCGCGTATTCGTCGATTATTTCTTGGAGCAAGGCGCGGACTGCGGCATCGTCGCCGGACGCCGCACGGTCGAAAATCCGCGTCAGCGAAGGCTGTAACTTGTCCAAGGCGACGATGCGTGGTCGGGCGAGGAAAAATCCGTCGAAACTCGTTTCCAGCGGCGCTTCGTCGTCGTGCAATACTTCCTCGAACAGCTTTTCACCCGGGCGAATTCCCGTGAAGACGATGCCGATATCCTTCTCGGGCACAAAGCCGGCGAGGCGAATCATCTGGCG
>JAQBZY010000206.1 GCA_027620395.1 Pseudomonadota bacterium | reverse complement strand
GTCGCCAAGTCTTCCCTGGCCGGCACGAAGCGGAGCGTGAACGCCGGGCCGACGACGCGTTTCCGCGTCGACGAGTAGGGTAGCGTTCCACGCATCCAAGTGGTGCGGATGCCGCGCTTCAGCATCACCGTCGTCAAGGTGCCGGTGGTGACGTTCTTCAGTATCTTGTGCAGCGCCTTGTCCATGAATGTCCTCGTTCCAGATGATTGATTATCGGGCCGCATCGGCGAACCGGGCGTCCGACCATTCCTCCCAAAGTTTCGCCAACGCAGCGTAATCGAGATCTCCCAAGCCCTTGGCGGCGGCGATCTCATAGGGTGTATGGGCCGCCAGCGTTGCATAAAGCGGCACCCCTAACTGCTGCGCCGTTTCCAGAGCCAGTATCGAGTCCTTGCGTGCATTGGCGACCGACATGCCGCCCTGGTAGTTGCCGGCCCGCATCCGCTCGGCGACGCGGTGCTGCAACGGCCGCATCAATCCTTCCTCGCGGTTCAGAATCTCGACCATGGTCTTGGGCGCGATGCCGAGCTTGGACGACATCGCAAAGGCCTCGATCAGCACCACCATGACGGCGTGCATGACGCCGTTGTTGACGACCTTGGCGCCCATGCCGGCGCCAAGGGATCCGAGATCGAAGATGCGCTCGGCGATCAAATCGAGCACCGGCCGGGCCGTCGCCTTCTCGGCCTCGCCGCCGCCCAGGAAGAACGTGATTTGGCCGGCCGCCATGCTGGCGACGCCGCCGGCGATGGCGGCATCGACGAAGGCGATCCCGGCACCCTTGCAAATTTCAGCACAAGCAATGGCGGTGCCGGGCGTCACGGTGCCGGTTTCGATGATGAGTTTCGGTTTCGTGGCCGCGCCGGCAAACGTACCGACCGCGGCGACAGAGGCCTCGGGCTTCGGTAGCGAAAAGATCACGGTCTCCGCGCCGGCGCCGACCGCTTCCAGAGAGGCGGCTATGGTAACGCCGGATTTCCGGGCGGCGGCGCAGCGGGCCGGGTCGATATCGAAGCCGAGGACGGAAACCTTTTTGGCCAGGGCCCCGGCTACCGCGCCACCGGCGTTGCCGAGCCCAACTAATCCGATCGTTTCAGCCATTTCAAACTCCCCGTCGACACCTCGCTTGCGAGCATAACTGAAAAGCGGCGAACGGCAATTTCCGTGCTTGCGCCGGCATCAGGTGAATTTGTCGGCGCCGCCGTCCAACTGAGCCAAAAGACCATGAATGTCACCGAGCACCCAAAGATCGTCGGCCAAGCCGATCCGGAAGTGAAAATGCGCGCTGCCGGCCCAGGCGACAGGGCGACCGGTCGGCGGACGGCCGAACATCGGACCCAAGTTGGTGCCGCCGAACCGCATCTTGGCGACGACGCGGCCCGCTTCCTCGGTCATTTCCTCAATATCGCAGCGGAAATCCGGCAAGGCCCGGACCACGTCATCGACGTAGCTTGCGAACTGCCGATGTCCGACCAAAACCGGTCCGAGCGAACCCCGGAACGTGAAGTCGTCGTGGAAAATCTCGGCGATCCTGGCTTTATCGGCCTTGTTCCACATCTCGTCGTAGAACAGCCGAACCAGCCGTTTGTTGGGCGATTGATCGTCAGCCATGCATCCCCCTGCCCTCGATGGCCCGCAGTTAAGCGGCTTTACTAGGGCGGGGAAAGCCCCAACCTCTGCTGTCCGGCGCCGAAATTTCTGCTACTCTCCCCGATCCCTGCAGACGTCAGCGAAGGATGGAAATATGCCCAAGGACGACGACAGCGGGCGCGAACGCGCCCTTCTCGATATGGCCGCCAAGGTGCTGCCGGCCGGTGGTTTCGGCAACGTCAGCCACAACGTGATCGTGGCCAAGGGCCTGGGCGGCCGGGTCTGGGATACGGCCGGGCGCGAGTACGTCGATTTCCTTTTGGGCTCCGGCCCGATGCTGATCGGCCACGCGCATCCGGAAGTGGTCGAGGTGGTGCGCGAACAGGCCGGGCTCGGCACGACCTTTTTCGTCAACAACGAATTCGGCATCCGGCTTGCCGCCGAGATCGTCGATGCCGTCGCGTGCGCCCAGAAAGTGCGCTTCGTCAGCACCGGGTCGGAAGCGGACGCCTACGCCATGCGCCTCGCCCGGGCCCATACCGGCCGCGACAAGATCCTCAAATTCGAGGGCGGTTATCACGGCATGAGCGACTACGGTCTGATGAGTCTGGCGCCGAAACGCGCCGCCAATTCAACCGCGCCGATCCCGGACTCGGCCGGTATCCCGAAAAGCGTCGCCGACGAGGTCGTGGTCGCGCCTTACAACAATCTGGACGCCGCGGCCGAGTTGATCGCCACCCACAAGGACCAACTCGCCGGCATCATCGTCGAGCCGTTCCAGCGCCTGATTCCGCCAAGACCCGGATTCCTGGAAGGACTTCGGAAGCTCGCCACCGACAACGGATTAGTCTTGATCTTCGACGAAGTGGTGACCGGGTTTCGGTTCGCTTATGGCGGCGCCCAGGCCTATTACGGAGTCACGCCCGACATTTGCACGCTCGGCAAAGCCATCGGTGGCGGTTTTCCGCTCGCCGCCATCGCTGGCCGGGCCGAGATCATGGCGCACTTCGACCGCGGCGCCGTCGGCGATGACGCGTTCATGCCGCAGATCGGCACCCTATCTGGAAATCCCATCGCCGCGGCGGCGGGTCTAAAGACGCTGGAAATCCTGAAGCGTCCCGGCGCCTACGAGAAAATCTTCATGACTGGCCAGACGTTGATGGATGGCTTCGCCAGGATCGCCGCCGACGCCGGCGTCAAGGCCCGGGTCGCCGGCGCGCCGCCGATGTTCGATCTGGTGTTCACGGACCGGGATGTCGTCGACTACCGGTCCTCGCTCGGCAATCAGGACATGATGCGGCGCTATTCCCGGCTGATGCGCGAGCGCGGTATCTTGAAGGGCGAAAGTAAACTCTACGTTTCCCTGGCCCATGACGCGCGCGATATCGCCGACACGCTCACCGCCTTCGAAGCCACCATGCAGGACATTGCCGCCGACGCCTGATAGGGCGGCAAAAAGCGGGGCTGTTGATAGCCAGCCGGATGCGATCTAAGATTCGGTAAATCCGGGGAAGCGTCGTAATTACCCCTGATAATCCAAAATTATTTAGGAGAATATGCCATGGACAAAGGCCTCAACATCCTGATTCTGGGCGCGTCCTACGGCTCACTGCTGGCAACCAAGCTGGCCATGGCCGGCCACGACACCTGCATGGTTTGCCTGCCGGCCGAGGTCGAGCGCTTCAACGCCGACGGCGCCATCGTGCGGTTCCCGATCAAGGGCCGCAATGGGCTGGTCGAGGTCAATTCGAAAAATCTAACCGGCAAGATCACCGCTGCCGTTCCCGCTGATGCCGATCCCAGTCATTACGATCTGGTGGTGCTCGGCATGCAGGAACCACAGTACCGATTGCCGGGCGTCCGGGAGCTTTTGGAACATGTCGCCAAATCCGGGGTGCCTTGCATGTCGATCATGAACATGCCGCCGCTGCCGTATCTGAAACGGATTCCGGGATTGGATGCGGACCAATTGCGTGGCTGCTTCACCGACGCCAGCGTATGGGATAGCTTCGATCCCAAATTGGTAACCCTTTGCAGCCCCGATCCACAAGCCTTCCGCCCGCCCGAGGAACCGGTCAATGTTCTGCAGGTGCGCCTGCCGACCAACTTCAAGGCGGCGGCGTTCGAGACAGCGGCCGACACGGCGCTGCTGACCCGGCTCCAATCCGACGTCGAGGCGGCAAGATATCAACATGACGGCGAGGCTTTGGAAATTCCGGTCAAGCTCAAGGTGCATCAATCGATCTTCGTGCCGCTCGCCAAGTGGGCGATGCTGTTGTCCGGCAACTATCGTTGCGTCGGCAATGACGGCATGGTCCCGATCAAGGACGCGGTGCACGCCGACATCGAAAAATCTCGCGCCGTCTATCAGTTCGTGGTCGATCTATGCGTCTCGCTCGGTGCCGACGCCGCCGACATGGTGCCGTTCGAAAAATATGCCAACGCCGCGCTCTCGCTCGGCAGTCCGTCGTCGGCGGCGCGGGCCTTGGCGGCCGGCGCGCAATACATCGAACGCACCGACAAACTGGTGCAGCAGATCGCAGCCCAGAAGAGCAAGCGGTCCGACACCGTCGATGCCACCGTCGCCATGGTCGATCTTTGGCTCGACAAGAACCGCAAAAAAGCCGGGTGAACGCCGACGTTCAAGTTCCGTGGCAGGCGGATGCGCTACTCGGCAAGGGCCCGGTTTGGAACATCCGAACGTCGACGCTTTATTGGCTCGACATCAAGGGCAAGAAACTATTCTCGCTCAACGACGCCACCGGCGAATGCCGAACGGTCGAGTTGATATCTGAAACCGGCGCCATTGCGCCACGGACGATGGGCGGGCACGGCCTCAAGAACCGTGCGGCCGGTGATACCTTCACCGGCCCCTGGCACGGCAAATCATGATGTCCGCGCCCGGC
>JAQBZY010000205.1 GCA_027620395.1 Pseudomonadota bacterium | reverse complement strand
GATGCAGCCCCTGACCACGGCCGCCGACGCATTGATGCCAAGGAACGCGAATATGCGCGCCAGATGCGGCGCCGGATCGGCGTGCAGGGCCTCGTAGCGAACCATGACACCGGCCGCCGGGTTCGCATCGATGAAAGCACGGGCGCGCAGATAATCGTCGCGCCAGGCCAACGCCGTCCGGCGCGCGTAGTTTTCAAGCGATTCGGCGGCGGCCTCGGCCGCGTAGAGCCGCGAGATGTGGCTGTAACCGGAAACAACAACATCACGACCGTCGCGGATCATGAAAATGAACTTTGCCTCCGGAAACAGAACCTTGAGGCGGTCAAGTTCGCGGATATTGCCCGGCGTCTTCTCGCCGACGGCCTTGATGTCCGGCCCGGCGCCGTAGTTCGCCAGCAGCATGTAAGCTGCGGTGCGCTCGAGATCGAGCGTTTGCGCCTCGGTCAGGATCGGAAACCCCTTGGTCTCGGCGAAGGTCTTGGCGTTCAAGTCGCCGATAAAGGCGGAATAATTCTTCACTGCCTGTTCGATGCCTGGCGCCAACCTTGTCGCGAATTGACCTTCGCCGCGGCATGCCGCCTCGGGGTGCGCGTCCAACATGATCTGCAACCAGGTGGTTCCGGACTTTTCGGTGGCGGCGATGAAAAAGAGTTGCTTCTCGCGCACCGTCGCAATCATTCGCGAAATTTCCTGATCCATGCGTCCGCTGCCGCTCCGCCACCGAGAGCGCCAAGTGTGCCAGCGCCCACCCATGGCCGCAATCCCTGGGCGGCAATGCCTGACCTCTATCGCCATTGCCGCCGACGGGTGCTAAGGTTTGCCTATACAATCCATCATCATCTCCTGGGGAGCCTGCCATCCATGATCCGCATTCTCGGACGCGCCAATTCGATCAACGTGCAGAAAGTCATGTGGACCGCCGCCGAGGTTGGCAGCGAGGTCGAGCGCCAGGATGTTGGCGGCGCCTTCGGCGGCAACGACACGCCGGAATATCTGGCCATGAACCCGAACGGTCGGGTTCCGGTCCTGGTCGAAGGCGACTTCGTGCTTTGGGAGTCGCAAGCCATCGTCCGCTATCTGGCCGAAAAATCCGGCAAGGCGCCGTGGTGGGCGGCAAAGATCGAGGATCGGGCGCACGCCAACCAATGGATGGATTTCTACATCAATAGTTTGCATGCCCATATGACGGCGATTTTCTGGGGGCTGATCCGAACCACGCCCGAAAAGCGCGACATGGCGGCAATCGGCAAGGCCATCG
This sequence comes from Pseudomonadota bacterium, assembly GCA_027620395.1. Taxonomy (GTDB): domain Bacteria; phylum Pseudomonadota; class Alphaproteobacteria; order Rhodospirillales; family Casp-alpha2; genus JAQBZY01. The sequence goes on along the minus strand of JAQBZY010000205.1, from coordinate 3,252 downwards.
CCGAAGCGTCGAAGGCGTGGGCCATCGTCGATGCGCATCTTGCCAGATCAAGTTTCATGACCGGCCAGGAGCCGTCGATGGGCGACGTACCGCTCGGCTGTGCGGCCCACCGCTGGCACGCCATGCCCTTCGACCGTCCCGAATTGAAAAATCTGCGCCGTTGGCACGAAGCACTTGCCGAGCGCAAGCCCTACCGGCAGCATGTCATGTTGCCATTGAGCTGAACCTGCCGTCGGAATGAGACGAAATAACGTATCGGGGAAAATACAATCGATGCCTGACCATCCGGAGGCCGCTGCCGGCCTCGATCAAGCCGAGCTTGACCGGCAATACAACAACCGCGAACACGTCGCCAACAGCGCCGAACTAATGGACGCCTACAAGCGGCGTGGTGACGCCTATGCCAAAACGGCGGCAAAAGTCACCAACATCGCCTTTGGGCCGAGCCCGGCGGAAGTCTTGGATATTTATCCGGCCACCAGCGGCAAGGCACCGGTGCTGATCTATTTGCACGGCGGCTACTGGTACAGCCGGCACAAGGACGATTTCCGGTTCATCGCCGGTGGGTTTCAGCCGCAAGGCGCCATGACCGTGGTGGTAAATTACGCGCTGATCCCGGACGTCGACATGGCGGAACTGGTCCGGCAATGCCGCGCCGCCATCGCTTGGACTTATAAAAATGCGACGCTGCACGGCGGCGACCCGGATCGGATTTATATCTTCGGGCACTCGGCTGGCGGACACCTGACAGCGATGATGTTCGCCACCGACTGGTCAGAGTGGGGCGTCCCCGCATCAGCGATCAAAGGCGGCTTCGCGGTGTCGGGGATCTATGATCTTGAACCGATCCGGCATTGCTTTATGAACCCGACGCTCGGCTTTACCGAAAAAACCACCGACGAGTATTCGCCCGTCCACTTGGTGCCGTCGGTCAATGCGCCGTTGGTGCTTGCCGTCGGCGATGCCGAGACCGACGAGTTCCAACGCCAGAACACGCTTCTAGCGCCGGCCTGGGCGGCGCATGGATTTAAGTGTGAGGAAATGGTCGGGCCGGGCCTCAACCATTTCACGGTATTGGAAGACCTGTCGACGCCAGGCCACGCCTTCAACAAGCGCGTACTTGAATTGATGGGGCTCGATTGAAATTCCCCGGCCCCGGCGCGGACTTCACCGTTGATGTCTTCTGGTCGTTCCGAAGCCCGTATTGCTATTTCACCCTCGACCGCTTGATCGGCATCGCCGGCAACGGTGCGTTCGTCAACATCCGTCCGGTCTATCCGATGGCGGTCAGGGAGGCCGGCTTCTTCAAGAGCGTCAATCCGAAGTACCGGAAATATCATCTGCTCGACGCGACCCGGGTCGCCGAATACTTGGGAATGCCGTATCGGCGCCCGGTTCCAGATCCGATCATCCAGGACATGGCGACCAGCGCCATCGCCGCCGAGCAGCCGCATATCGGCCACGTGACGCGCTTGGGCGCGGCGGCGCAGGAGTTGGGCCAAGGGCTCGCCTTCCTCGACAAAGTCGCGCCGATGATCTGGGACGGTTCGACCGACGGTTGGAACGCGCCGGAAAAGCTCATAGCCGCCATGACCGAGGCCGGCTTTGACGGCACCACCCTGAACGCCAATGTCCGGGCCGAGCCGGACCGCTTCGAAGACATCATCGCCGCCAATCAGGCCGCCCACGACTCAAGCGACCACTGGGGCACGCCGTTGATGACGTTCCGGGGCGAAACTTTCTTCGGCCAGGACCGGATCGAAATGCTGCTCTGGCGGATGCGGCAGGCGGGTTTTTAGGCGGCGCTTTCGGCCTTTTTCTCAACGTCCGGCAGCATCACCACCAGGACATTGGCGATCAGCATGGTGCCGGCCAGGACGTAAAAGACGGCGCCGAGGCTCCACTGATCGGCGACCCAGCCGCCGAGCACCGGAATGATCAGCGACAATCCCGATTGCGTGCCGAACAAGGCGCTGGTCGCACTTCCGGCCATCCGCTTCGGCGTCAAGTCCATCATCCAGCTGTGGATCACCGGGCGCATGGCGAACAACACGAAGCCGAGCATCGAGACGCCGCCGATGAACAGGTAAGTATTGCCGGCGACGGCCAGGAACAGAATCACCAGCGTCGTCGCCGAGGCCCCGACCAATACCACCGGCCGCCGGCCGATCTTGTCCGATAGCGCGCCCGCCGCCGGGCCGGCGACGAAGCCGCCGACTTGCAAGGCGAGCATGCCGATGCCGACCATGAACGGCCCGACCTTCAATTCGTTGGCCAGATAGAGTGGGATGAACATCAACAGCCCGTTCTGGGCCATGGAGCGGAAGCCGGCCATCAGGCAAAGCCCCATCGCCGCCTTGTTGGTGAACATTTGCGCCAGGCCCTGGAAATAGTCCCTGATCGATATCCTGCCGCCGTCCGGTGATGCGGCGGTGTGCGCCCGCTCGATCCGGGTCAGGATCAAGACGATGCCGGCGGCGATGGCCAACACCGGCAAGCCGCCCCAGGTTGCGGTCTGCTGCCAGGTCATGCCGACCAGAAGTGCGCCGATGCAGACCGGCGCCAAGGAATCGCCCAACGTCGCGCCCAAGGTGTGCAACGACAGCGCATAACCCCTGTTGTTCGGGTAGTATCCGGAAAGAAAACTAATCGCCGCCGGGTGCCAGAGATTGTTGGTGGCGCCGATCACTGCGACCATGGCAGCGAGGAGCGTTAGCTCCGTCGCCATGCCGCAAGCCATCAGGGCGGCGGCGCCCAACACCAGCGAGATTGCCTGCACGATGACCCGTCGGCCCAGCACATCGACGACCATGCCGCTGGCGAAATTTGCGGCGAAGGAACTGGCGTGGAAGACCGAGACCAATAGCCCGGCCTCGACATAGCTCAACCCCAATTGCGTCGTGAGATACGGCAGCAACAGATAAAATGTCGCCGCAACCCAGTGCGTGCCGCCGTGCCCGAAGGCGACAACAAAGGCCGGCATCTGCTGACGCCAGCCGAGCCCCGTCAACCGTTCCACTGTGATTGCCACCGTGTTAGCCCTTCCCGCCCCGAAATCGAGCGGAGTATCGGGCCTGGTCGGGCGCTTAACAAGGGGGGCCCTCTACGCCTCATCCTTCGAGACGCCGGTTGACACCGGCTCCTCAGGATGAGGCCATTCGCATTAAGCATTCCTCGTCCCGAGGAGCCCGAAGGGCCATCTCGAAGGATCAGACCATTGGCATTAAGCATTCCTCATCCTGAGGAGGCGCG
>JAQBZY010000204.1 GCA_027620395.1 Pseudomonadota bacterium | reverse complement strand
CCTCGCCGATAACGGCATCGACAACGCGCAAGCCATGGTCGGCCGGCCGATCCCGTCGGTCTATTCGGCCGAACTGAGCGAGTTCATCTTCGATGCCGGCGTCGAACTGATGGCCAGCCACCGGCCCGACCTGATGTATCTCTCGACCACCGATTACATCCAACACAAGCACGCGCCCGGCACGCCGGTGGCCAATGCCTTCTACGCCATGATGGACGGCTATTTGGAAAAATTGGACGGCTTGGGCGCTGTCATCGCGCTCACCGCCGATCACGGCATGAACGCCAAGCACGGCGCCGACGGACAGCCGGACGTGATTTATCTGCAGACGGTGCTCGACGGAATTCTTGGCGACGGCAAGGCCCGGGTCATTCTGCCGATCACCGACCCGTATGTCGTGCACCACGGCGCGCTCGGCTCGTTCGCCACCGCCTATCTGAAGCCTGGAATCGATGCCGAGGAAGTGGCCCGGAAACTCCGCGCCATGGATGGCATCGAGGCCGTTCACGGCCGGGCCGAAGGATGCGCCCGCTTCGAATTGCCGGAAGACCGCCTAGGCGACCTGATCGTCGTCTCGACCAGGGGCATGGTGCTCGGCACCACCGCAGCCAGGCACGATCTTTCCGAGCTTAAGGACCCACTTCGCTCACACGGCGGTATTTCCGAGCAGCGGGTACCGCTGATCGTCACCCGGCCGGTCAAGGGTCTCGCCGCCGGTCACCGACTTCGCAACTTCGATATCTTCGATATCGCCCTCAATCACACCGTTAGCGCCAGCTAGGAGCACGCACATGGATGCCTTGGGAAAACCCCGCCACGAGCCGATGCGGATCGCCGGCAAGCTGGTCGACAGCGACCGGCGGATCGAGGTCATGAACCCCTATAACGGCGAGGTTGCCGGCACCGTGCCGCGCGCGACCCGCGCCCAGATTGCCGAGGCATTCGAGATCGCCAAGGCCTACAAGCCGACGCTGACTCGCTACGAACGCCAAAAAATTCTGATGACGACGGCGGAAAAGTTGGTCCAGCGCAAGGACGAGATTTCCGATGTGATCACGTCGGAGTGCGGCATTTCCAAGAAAGACAGCCTGTATGAAGTCGGCCGCGCCTTCGATGTGTTCCATCTGGCCGGTCAGCTTTGCATCATCGATGACGGAGAAATATTTTCTTGCGATCTGACGCCGCATGGCCAGCGCCGCAAGATCTTCACCCAGCGCGAGCCGCTGTTGGGCGTCATCAGTGCGATCACACCGTTCAATCATCCGCTCAACATGGTGGCGCACAAGGTCGCACCTTCGATCGCCACCAATAACCGGATGGTTTGCAAGCCGACTGAATTGACGCCAATGACGGCGCTCTTGCTGGCCGATGTTTTGTACGAGGCCGGCCTGCCGCCGGAGATGTTCTCGGTCGTCACCGGCCTCCCCGAGGATATCGGCGACGAGATGATCAACAATCCAGCCATCGATCTGATCACGTTTACCGGCGGCGTGCCGGTCGGCAAGATGATCGCCAATAAGGCCGGCTACCGCCGCACGGTCCTCGAACTCGGCGGCAATTCGGCCTTGATCGTCATGGACGACGCCGATCTCCCCCGCGCCGCCAAGATGGCTGTCGCCGGCGCCACTAAGAACTCGGGCCAGCGCTGCACTGCGGTGAAGCGAATCCTGGTCCAGGAAAGCATCGCCGACGCCTTCGCCAAGCTGCTCGTCGAGGAAGCCAAGAAGCTCAAATACGGCAATCCAATGGATCCTGCGACCGACGTCGGCACCGTCATCAACGAAAAGTCGGCCAAGATGTTCGAGCGTCGGGTCAACGAGGCCGTCGCCGCTGGCGCCAAGCTTTTGCACGGCAACAACCGCGAAGGCGCCGTCTATCCGCCGACGGTGGTCGATCATGTGCCGCGCGACGCCGAATTGGTGGTCGAGGAAACCTTTGGCCCGGCCATTCCAATGATCCGCTTCAAGGATATCGACGACGCCATCGCGGTTTCCAACGGCACAGCGTTCGGTCTATCGGCCGGTGTCTGCACCAATCGCCTCGACTACATCACGCGCTTCATCAATGAATTGCACGAAGGCACGGTCAACATTTGGGAAGTGCCGGGCTACCGGATCGAAATGTCGCCGTTCGGCGGCATCAAGGATTCCGGCCTCGGCTACAAGGAAGGCGTTATCGAAGCGATGAAAAGCTTCACCAACGTCAAGACATTCTCGCTGCCGTGGCAGTGACGCCGGCAAGAGCCGCCGACATGGCGGTGGCGACGGCGTCCCAATCGCCGAACTCGGGCTGACGGAAAAGCTTGGCCGTCGGATACCAGGGGCTATCGTCCCTATCCGACAGCCAGCGCCATTCGGCGATTAGCGGCAGCGCGATCCATACCGTCTTACCAAGCGCGCCGGCAAGATGCGCCGGCGCCGAGTCGCAACTGATGATCAGATCGAGGCCTTCGATCAGGGCCGCCGTGTCAGCGAAGTCAGCGATCCGGTCGGTCGGATTGATCAGGCGCGTGCCTGACGGCAACCTTGCCACCTCGGCGGCGCCACCGTCCCGTTGCAACGAAACGAACACGCAATCGGTCCGCCGGAGCAGGTTTTCGAATGGCGCCAAGCCCGGCGAGCGTATCTGATCGCGCGGATGATCGGGACTGCCACGCCAGGCAATCCCCACTTTCAAGCCCACCGGAAGTGCCCGGTGAAATTCCGCCCACTTCCGTCTGGCCGCCATCGGAACCCGCAAATATGGGCAATCCGCCGGCACGTTGTCGAGGCGGGTATGAAACAGGCGTGGCAGATCAAGCAGCGGCGCCTGTATATCGTGCCCGGGCAGACGCTCACCATGAACCGAAACGGTCTTGAGCTGGCCGATTTCCCTAGCCAGGGGAAGGAGCGGCCTTGGGCATTCGAAGATTACCCGACCGCCGGCATTGGCCAGGATCGGCAGATAGCGCATGAACTGAATAGTGTCTCCATTGCCTTGCTCGGCGTGAATTAGAATGCGCCGCCCGGCCAGCGCTTCGCCGGTCCAGGCCGGTGCCGTCCAATCGCGCCGGAATTTCTTGAAACGAGCTGTCCGCCAGCGCCACGCGTATTCGGCAAATCCGGTCTCGAAGTCGCCCGCTGCCAATAGCGCCATCGCCCGGTTGCGGCGAATTTCGGCGTTGTCCGGCGCCAAAGCCAGGGCTTGGTCGTAACTGGAAAGTGCCGCCGCCAGATCGCCCTGCTCGTGCAACGTGACCGCCAGATTACCGAGTATGTCCGGTTGCTCGGGGCGAACGTCGAGGGCGCCGCGGTAATGCCTGGCGGCAGCGGCGAAATCGCACCGGTCGCGTTTCAAATTGCCGAGATTGCAATGCGCCTCGATCAATCGGGGATCCATGGCCAATGCCGCCTCGTAGGCTTGGGCGGCCTCGGCATCGCGGCCGGTTTCGTGCAAGACGGCCCCGAGGCCGAGATGCGCGCCGGCGAGCCCGGCATTGCTGGCCAACGCACGTCGAAAACATGCCTCGGCCTCCTCGGACGCCGGCCCGTGCAATCCCTGCAATGCCAAACCCAGGTTCAAGTGCGCTTCGGCCATCTGTGGATCGCGCTCAAGCGCCAAGTGACAGCGCGACCGCGCGGCATCGAAATCTCCCTGCGCCACCAACGCCGCTGCCAGATCGGAATGCAGGACGGCGTTTTCCGGCTCCAGCATGACGGCATCCCTGAAGGCGGCGACGGCGCTGGTTTCATCGCCCGCGGCGCGGCACACGCGGCCCAGGTTGGCGTGGTAAAGCGAGACCTTGGCATCGCAGGAAATCGCCTTCCGGATCAGATCCGACGCCTGCCGGTGCCGGCCCTGCTGATGATGGATCAAACCCAACAGATGGTTGGCGTCGGCATGGCCTGGCGCAAGCGCCAGAATCCGCGCGTAGGCGGCCTCGGCGGCGGCAAGATCGCCGGCTTGATGGCGACCGACGGCGTCTTTTAGAACCGCAATGAGGTCAATCTGCATGGCCTGACAAGATACCGTAGCGGCGCCCCGCGGGCCATCCCAACCGATCCGAACCCCGGCCCTTGCAAGCCCGGAAACGGCGTATAACATGGCATTCATCTGTTTTCGCCCAGGAATTGCCCCCTGCCGGCGCCAGACCCTAGACGAGTGGAGACCGCATGGACCCTAGAAAAGTCAAATCGATCGCCGACGCCCGTGCCATTGTCGAGAAGCGCGGGCTCAATTATGTCAAAGTCGGCGTCTTCGACATCGACGGCATCATGCGCGGCAAGTACATGTCGAAGGAGAAGTTCTTCTCGTCGTTGGAAAAAGGTTTCGGGTTCTGCGACGTGGTCGTCGGCTGGGATTCCCACGATAAGCTTTACGACAACGTCACCATCACCGGCTGGCACACCGCCTATCCCGACGCCGCCGTCAGAATTCTGCCCGAAAGCTGCCGCGAGATCGCTTGGGAGGACGGAATGCTGTTCTTCCTGGGCGAATTTGCCGGCAAGTACGAGGCAGTGTGTCCGCGCGCCGTTCTTCGCCGCACGCTTGAGCGCGCCGACGCCATGGGCT
>JAQBZY010000203.1 GCA_027620395.1 Pseudomonadota bacterium | reverse complement strand
GGCTGCAGACCTGGCATCAGCATCCGGCCGGGAGAACTGGACATCGCCGATGGCATCGGCATCGCCGAGGCCGGCATGGCGCTGCTACCGGCACCGCCCAACGCATCCCAATTGATGACCACCGGGTCGAGGGCGTCCTGGTTTGAAGACGTTTGCGCCGAGGCCGACTGAGGCCACGAAAGGACGACGGCCAAAACCATGGCCGGTCCGAACACGCCACCCCGGATTGCGGCCCAAGCCTGGAGCCGAGGCGGGAGATAGCACGCACGTTGGCGGATCATGGAGCCTCCCTCAACCGTGGAACCTAAAGGGTTCCTGAAATTTCGACGAATTAAAATACCTAACCAGCGGGCCCGGCTCAACCGGTTTGCCAATATATTATCGTCTTCCGGTCCCCAGAGCAGCGTCTGGCCGTTATTTGGCCTGTTTCAGCAGTTGCAGGAATTCGCGGTCGAGATTGGCATTGCTGGCGACGATTTCGCCGGTTTCGAGCATCGCATCGCCGCCGTCGATATCGGTCACCATGCCGCCCGCTTCCCGGACCAGGAGCATTCCGGCGGCGACGTCCCAGGTCTGTAGGCCGCGCTCCCAGAAACCATCGAAGCGTCCGGCGGCGACAAAGGCTAGGTCCAGCGCGGCGGCGCCCATCCGGCGGACTCCGGCGCTTTTGGCCATCACCAACTCCAATTCCCGGATGAACTGCTCGTGGCCGGGCCGGCCGAGGAAGGGAATTCCCGTGGCGAACAGGCATTCGCTGAAGTCCGTCCGGCCAGAGACCCGCATCCGGCGGTCGTTGTGATAGGCACCTTTGCCGCGCTCGGCGAAATAAAGATCGTCGGTGATTGGATTATAGACGACGCCGGCCTCGATCCGGCGGTCGCGTTCGAGCGCGATCGATACCGCGAATTGCGGTATCCCGTGCAGAAAATTGAGGGTTCCGTCCAACGGGTCGACGAGCCACCTGTTCGAGATGTCGGAGCCGACGATCTCGCCTTGTTCTTCCAACAGAAAGCCGTAATTGGGCCGTGCCTTCTGCAATTCCTCGACCACGATTCGTTCGGCCTTGCGGTCGGCGTTGCTGACGAAGTCCGCCGGACCCTTGCGCGACACCTGCAAATTCTCGACCTCGCCGAAATCGCGGGTCAACGCCCGGCCGGCCTTATGCGCGGCCTGGGCCATGACGGTGTAGAGGGGGGAGCGAAAATTCATCTGCCTGCTTTGCGTTCGGCGAACGGGCCGGTCAATCCTTGGCCCGCTCGACGTAGGTGGTGTCGAAGGTATTGACGACGATGCGGGTGCCGATGCCGATATGCGGCGGCACCAAAATTTTGACCCCATTCGAAAGCTTGGCCGGCTTGTACGAAGACGATGCGGTCTGACCCTTGACCACGGCGTCGGCTTCGACGACCTCGAGGACGACCGTGCCCGGCAGCTCGACGCCGATCGGTTCGCCCTCGTGGCTCTCGATCAGAACCTTCATGCCATCTTGGAGGAACGGCACCTGATCCTCGCCGACGGCTTCCGCCGACAGCGAGATCTGCTCGTAACTTTCGATGTCCATGAAGGTGTACATGTCGCCTTCGGCATACAGAAACTGATAGTCGGTCTGCTCGAGCCGTACCCGCTCGACATTTTCCGACGACCGAAAGCGTTCGTTCAGCTTGGTGCCGTCGCGAATGTCCTTCATCTCGACCTGAAGATACGCGCCGCCCTTACCGGGTTGGGTATGCTGGATCCGGGTGGCGCGCCAGAGGCGGCCTTGATGTTCGATAACCATCCCCGGACGGATGGCGTTGCCGTCGATTTTCATGTCAGGGCGCCTCTAATAATGCCTCATTTCGGTGATGGTAGATTTAATCAGGCTCGATACGAAGCCTATTTGTAAAACACCATTGGTTTTTCAGCATCCCATCGGGGGTTTGCCCTCTGAACCGCTATTTCAGGCAGAGTCCACCCCTGGGTGCGATCATGGCGGTGCGGTGGCCAGATGCTCCAACTGAACCAGACGACGCATGTTGTAGGCCAGGTTCTTAAGCCCGATGCGTGTTTTGGCGCGGACGATCCCAATACTGCGTACCAGCGTTCCGCCCATATCGTTGCTTTGGGCTCCGAAGATATGCTCCACACGAACGCGAACCTTCGAGCGGATATTGTTGCCTCGCTCCTGCCGTTTGGTCAGAGGTTTGTTGCGGTAGCCCTTGTAGTGGATACGGCTCGTCAGAGCTTTTTCTTTCAACAGATTTTCAATGCCGACTGACCGATAGGCACTGTCGGCCCATACATTGGATGCCGTGTTGTCTCCATCGAGGACCGCCTCAAGGGCTCTACTGTCATGCACCGAAGCATCCGTGACATGATAGCGTCGCACCAGCTTGTGCCGACGGTCCACGTTGATATGGTTCTTGTAACCGTAGTGGCTCTTGCCATGCTTCTTGGTCCACCGGGCATCGGTGTCTTTCTGGCGGAACTTGGCCGGTTTATCCGCCCAGCCCTCCGGCGTTTCACCGGCTTTGATCTTTGCATTCTCATCACGCTTGTTGTGCTGGGTGGGAACGGAGACGATGGAGGCGTCGATGATCTGTCCGCCCATCGCCAGATAACCTTTGTCTTTCAAATAGCTGTCGAAGTTCTCGAACACCGTCGTGATCATGCCAGCCCGCGCCAACTGCTCTCGGTACAGCCACACCGTCTTGGCATCGGGAACCTTGTCCTCAAGGCCCAACCCTAAAAACCGGACGAAGGAAAGCCGGTCACGAATTTGGTATTCCACCTGATCGTCCGACAAATTGTAAAGCGCACAGAGCACGATTGCCTTGAACATCACCACAGCATCCCATGGCTTGCGACCCGCCGCCGACTTGCGCTGATTAGCCGACTTGCGCCAGACCGCTTCAAGATGGGGGCGGAAATCCTCCCACGGGACGACGCTGTCTATCTTCAACAGCGGGTCATTCTTGGCATCCAAGCCAGCATAGCGATTAGCAACATCAAAAAATCCATGCTGGCTCATATTCTATCCCTTTGATCTCAACGCCGTGCTAACGTGATTCTACCAGATCAAAGGTCAAGGTGGGTATTTTTAGAGGCGCCCGTCATTGATCCCGAAAGCGATGACCGGGCGGACTTAGGCCGCCAGGGGGCGCATTCTATCAGGTCGGACCGGGACCTGTCACCGAAAATGTCGGCGGTGCCCGGAACCGCTCGGTTGGCACGACGGCAATGGGTGCAAGTTCGACCAGGAATCCGGCGTCGACCATCTCTTCATTTTCGTTCCAGGCGGCTTGCCCTGTGAAGTGGATCACCTGACCGGCGGGCTGAATGACACCCATGCTGAATCCACGCCCACGAGGCGACCAAACGCTATTCGAAACGTGCCGCCAGCTCCGGCAGGAAAGCACGGACCGCCGCCGCCGGTCCTTCCGGGTGCGACCAGACGGCACCGATGACGGCCAGATAGTTGGCGCCGGCCTCGACCAGGGGGCGGCAGTTTTCGGGCGCGATGCCGCCGATAGCGACACAAGGAATGTTGGTGACGCCCGAGCACCATTCCAGAATCTCGGGATCGGCGTGATGCTTCGACGCCTTGCTGGCGCTTGGAAAGAAGGCGCCGAAGGCGACATAGTCGGCGCCGGCTTCGGCGGCTTCGATGGCCAGATGCCGGGACGCGTGGCAGGTCATGCCGACGATGCCGTCCGGGCCGACGGCGTGTCTGGCCGAAGCTAAATCGCCGTCGTCCTGTCCGATATGGACGCCGTCGCAACCGGCCCGGGCGGCCAGATCGGGTCGGTCGTTCATGATCAAAGGCAGGCCGCGGTCGTGGCAGATCGGCAGCAATGCCGCCGCCGCCGCCAATATTTCGTCGTCATTGACGTCCTTCAGACGTAGCTGAACCGCGCCGATGGCGTCCGGCGCGGCGTCGATGGCAAGGGCCAGAAGATCGGCGAACGGCTTGAGTTCGAAGCGCGGCGGCGTCAGCAGATAGAGCTTGCAGCCGTCGGTGTCGGTTTTAGGCATGTCGGGTTCCGATCAGGCGGCCAGGGGTTTCAGCCAGGCGCTAAGCCCGTCGTCGTCGATCTCGGACAGACCGAGGTCGAGACTTTCAAACGCATCGTCGATCAGCTTGGCGCCGGCGGCATCGGCGATCTCGGCAATCCGCCGGACGACATCTTCGGGTCCCTGGAAGCGGATCGACCGGCAACCTTCGCGGATGGCGCGGAGCGCATGGCCCGGATCGGTGCCGCAATCGATCACGGCTTCCACGGCCGGCGGCGGCGCATCGGCGCGATCGAGCGCCGTGGCGACAATCTCGCGGAACACCGCCGGTCCAAGCGTTGCCGCCGCGCCAGGCGCGCTTAAAAGCAGCAACGGGGCTTGGCTCCGGGCGGCGGCGGCAATGGCGCGTTCAGCGTCGGCCAGGTCGTGAACGATGACCGCTCGGCTGGGCATCAATGCCCGGCCATGGCGACCGCAGTGTCCGGCATCCGGTTGGAAAAGCCCCATTCGTTGTCGTACCAGCTCATCACCCGGCCCAGCTTTCCTTCGATGGCCTGGGTCTGGGTCACG
>JAQBZY010000202.1 GCA_027620395.1 Pseudomonadota bacterium | reverse complement strand
CCCCTGCACCGCGCCGCAATCGTGCCGGCGCAGGAAATCGAGCTGCGACGGCGTCTCGACACCCTCGGCCACCACGTTCATGCCGAGGCAACGACCGACGGCAATCACCGCCGCCGCCAGTCCGCCGCCGATCTTGGGATCGTCGATGGCGGCGACAAATGAAATATCGATCTTGATCCCGTCCAAGGGAAAGTCCCTGAGATACCCGAGCGAGGCGTAGCCGGTCCCGAAATCGTCCGCGGTCAGGTGGACGCCGAGGCGCCGGATTTCCCTAAGCGCCGAGATCACATCCTCGGCCCGCTCCATGACCGCGCTTTCGGTGATTTCGATCTCGATCATTTCAGGCTCAGCGCCGGTTTCCGCAAACAGTTTGGTCAGGTCATCAAGGAACGACCGCCTGGCGATTTCCCTGGCCGACACGTTGACGGCCAGGCGGATCGGGGCCAGCCCCTCGGCCCGCCAGGCGACCAGGGTCTGACAGGCCTGCCGCATCACGATTTCGCCAATGCGGTCGATCAGACCGGCGTCTTCGGCGAGCGGGATGAATTTTCCGGGCATGACGACTCCGCCTCGGGGCGGGTGCCAACGGACCAAAGCCTCGGCACCGACGATCCGCCCGGAGGCAAGCATGACTTTCGGTTGATAGACCAATCGGAACTCGCTCAGATCGGCCGCGCGTTTCAGCCGCCCGACCATGCTGCGGCGCTCGCGGATCGGCGACTTCGTTTTGCCGCGGTAAAACTGAAACATTCCCCGCCCGCCTTGCTTGGCCGATTTCGCGGCCTGGTGGGCATTTTCCAGCACTCGTCCGGGGTCGGTCGATTTGCCGGTGGCAAAGGCAATACCCACGCTTGCCGACAGACGAACTGGATCCGAAACCCCTTGCGCATCAAATGGCACCGACAGCGCCAAGATCAGGCGCTGCGCGACGGCGTTGACGTGTTCGCCGGCGCTGGCTTCCGGAAGGATGACGACGAATGCATCCTCGATCAAACGGCCGACCGAATTGTGCGCCCGCAGCGATTGGCTGATCCGTTTCCCGGTTTCAATTAGAATATTGTCACCGACGGCTCGTCCGTGCGCCGCATTGACGGCGTCAAAACCATCCAGGTCAGCGCAAAGCACTGCTGCCTCGCCGCCGCGGGCGAGAATGTTCGCAAGTCTTTCGCTCAACATCTCAGGGCCTGGCAATCCGGTCAACGGATCCAACTTACCGCCATTGCCGAGAGGTTGTTCGTCTTGGCCGAGCGATAGCGTCGCCAACCAGCCATTGATTTTTCCGCGTTGGTTACGCCAGCACTGCAACCGCAGCCTGACGTCGACCGCCTGACGCCGGGTCGACAACCGAGCCACGACATCGAAGGCGATTCCGTCCGCCAGCAGCGTACCGATTCTCTCTTTTTCCTCGGAAAATAGGCTGGCAATCAGCCGCCCGCGCAGCCGCCCAGTGGGGCGCCCAAGCACGTCAGCAAATGCCGCATTGAGCTCCATAATGTGGCCGGATTTGTCCAAAACCGCTGCCGCGCGGCGCGTCAGCGCCAAGAAGGCTTCCGCGGAATAGTTTGGAATCTTGACCTTTTTTGCCATCACCGACGATTTCCGCTGTGCTTGGCGAGCAATTCGATCATGCCCGACTACGGCTGCCACCATGCCTCGCAAAAGCTTAAACCGGCAAGCGGCGTGATCAAAGCCACGGATCCGGTAATTACGCATCACTGGAACGCCATGCTAGAATTGGCGACGCCAATCAGGAACCCAATCTGGGATCATGGAGGTTGCCGGTTGACGCTAACGATAAGGATTGCCGCAATAATTGCGGTGGCCGTGATCGCTTTGCCGACGGTCGCAGGAACTGACCCAGCAACGCTACAGTTACTTCGCGCCGTCACGTTGGGCGATCTCCGGCTGATCCGCACCTGCCTGGCATTTGGCGCCGATCCGGCGGCAGCCGGCCAGGATGGCGCCAGCGCCTTCGATATCGCCCGCCTTTCCGGCCGGCCGGAGTTGCTGGAAATGCTCTCCACCCCAATCGGTCTCGGCGAATCAGACTCCGATGATCCCTTCGATCCGGACGTTAGAATTAAAAGCACGGTTAGCGCGAAGTCAAAACCACCGCCACCTCCGGTGCCGGCCTTGGTCGAGGCGATTTCCAAATCCGAGGCCGAGATGGTTGCGGCCGAGACTGCTCGGGAACCCGCCGAACATGCGGCGCCAAAAGTCACATCAGATATGACGCCGACGCCCACGCAAAAGGCTACGGGCACTGCGAACTCCGCGCCCGCCCCTAAAAGTCGACCATCGCGAATAAAAATTTCAATTGAGCTGATCGCGCCGACCGATATCAGCGCCACCGCTGCGAAAACGCCGGCGGATGCGCCGCCGTCTGAAACTGCGATTGCCACCGCGCCGCCAGCAACCGTCGCGCAAGCAAGACCAGGATTGCTGGACCGGGCGCTTGCCAGGTTCCGCGCCTTGTTTCTACCGGCACCGGGGAGCACTGCCGCGGAACCGAAACCGCTCGAAGCATCCGAGGCGACGGCCAAAGCCGCTGCGCCGACACCCCAGGCACCAGCACGCGAGGAAATCGACTTGCCGCGGCGCGTCGCCCGTCGGTTCGATGTTTTCGATTGGGCCAAGCCGACCGGCAGCACGCCGGCTGACCGGACAACCGCCGTGGATAAATCCAGCAACCGGCCTTGAACCGTCGTCCGCCGCGTGTCAGCATTTCCGCTGGATAACATTGCCGGAGCCGAGAATGAGTTTGCGTCGTCATCATGACATGGGCGGCCTTGCCGCCGGCCCTGTCGAAGCCGCCGAGCACGATTACGCACCCTGGGAAAAGCGGGTCGACGCCATCGTTCGGCTGTTGTCGCACCCCAGCCGGCGGCACCTTTGTGTCGATGAACTCCGGCGCGGGATCGAGGAGCTCGGCCCCGGCGTCTACGACGAACTTTCCTACTATGAGCGCTGGATTTCGTCGGCGACCAATATCCTGCTTGAAAAGGGTGTCATTACCGTCGACGAACTCGGCCGCAAGATGGCTGCAATTGAAATCCGCTGGCGGAATGACCGGAACGCACCGCCATGAGTGCCCGATTCCAAGTCGGCGATACTGTCAGGGTCCGCCAGGCGGCGCCACCGGGACATGTCCGGACGCCGACCTTCATCCGTGGCCGGACCGGCGTCGTCAGCCAATTGATGGGCGCCCACGCCAATCCGGAAGAACTAGCCTATGGCCGGCCAGGCAAGCCGGAAATTCCGCTGTACCGGGTACAATTTCGCCAGACCGAACTTTGGCCCGATTATGGCGGCCAAGCCGCCGACAGCGCCGTCGTCGACATTTACGAGCACTGGCTGGAAATGCCGGAGGGCATGTCATGAGCGGGCACGATCACCACGATCATGATCATCACGAACACGGCCTGCATGACCACGGCGACGGCAAGGGCGCGGTTCATCCCCACCCGCGCCAGCCAGACACTGAGGATTCACCGTTCAACGACCGGATGGTAATGGCCGAGGCGGTCGGCGAATTAATGATCGAGAAAGGTATCTTCAGCGCCGACGATCTTCGCGCCATGCTCGAATTGATCGAGTCCAAAAGCCCGGCCGATGGCGCCAAGATGGTGGCTCGGGCCTGGGTCGATCCTGGCTTTCGGAAACGAATGCTCGATGACGTCCTTGCCGCCGCCACTGAACTCGGGATCGACGCCGGATCGATCCCTATCCGCGCCGTCGAGAATACGAACCGAGTGCACAACGTCATCGTCTGCACACTTTGTTCCTGCTACCCCCGGCTTTTGATCGGATTGCCGCCGGATTGGTACAAATCCCGTGCCTACCGCAGCCGCGCCGTCCGCGAACCCAGAAAAGTCCTGGCCGAGTTCGGCACGGCTGTCCCGGATGACATCGAAGTCAGGGTGCATGACTCGACCGCGGACCTCCGCTATATGGTGATCCCAAGGCGGCCCGCCGGCACCGATGGCTGGGACGAACAGCGCCTCGCCAGCCTGGTCTCGCGCGACAGCATGATCGGTGTCGCCTTCGCCAAGCCGCCGGCGCGTTAACGAGCTACCCAGGAGAGCCGCCATGTCGCAAGCGCCACAATACCAGTGGGACGATCCGTTTCTGTTCGAAAATCAGCTCACCGAAGACGAGCGGATGGTCCGCGATACGGCCCGCGACTATTCCCAGGACAAACTGATGCCGCGAATCCTGGAAGCCAATCGGCACGAGCGCTTCGACATCGAAATCATGGGCGAGTTTGGCGCCCTCGGCTTGCTCGGCCCGACGATCCCCGAGGAGTTCGGCGGCGCCGGTGTCAATCATGTCTGCTATGGGCTGATCGCGCGAGAAGTTGAAAGGGTCGACAGCGGCTACCGTTCGGCGCTCAGCGTCCAGTCATCGCTCGTCATGTATCCGATCTACGCCTACGGATCAGATGATCAGAAGCGAAAATTCCTACCGAAGCTGGCAACCGGCGAATGGATCGGCTGCTTTGGATTGACCGAGCCCGATCATGGCTCCGATCCTGGCGGCATGAAGACGCGGGCGGAAAAGATCG
>JAQBZY010000201.1 GCA_027620395.1 Pseudomonadota bacterium | reverse complement strand
CGATCCAGACAAAATTATCGCCGCCGTTAAACGTGGGCACCAAGCGTTAGATTCGTTCCACTAGTTTGTTTATTTTCGACACCGGCATTTGCAGAAACCGTTTCCTTTCCCGGCGCGAAAGGCACCGGCTTTCCAACCGTCGACGAAGTCACGGGGTATTTATTTTTTCCCAAGGAGGCGGCCGGAAAAGTTCCCGCCGTACTGATATTGCATGGCAGTGGCGGGATCGACGGACGCGGTGAATTTCACGCTGAGGCACTGCGCAAGGCCGGCATCGCGACGCTGGAAATTTTCATGTTCGACCGTGGTGCACGCCCGAAAGCGGGACATACCGCGACCCTCACGCATGCATTCGGAGCGTTGAAATATCTTGCATCGCGTCCAGAAATTGATCCGAAGCGCATCGGCGTCACCGGATATTCTTGGGGCGGCAACTTGTCTCTGCGTTTGAGCTCGAAAGAAACCAACGATGCGTTCCTGCCCGGCGAAGGTCAACTTCGCTTCGCCGCCCACGCGCCGTTTTATCCGGTTTGCTGGGCCCACATAAAACTCGCGACGGATGCCAAGACGAAAACCTACAAGGCTTTTATCGGCGCGCCGCTGCTATTGTTTGCTGGTGGCGAGGACGACTACGGTGGACCGGACGACTGCAAGAAGTTGCTTGATTCGTTTCCCGAAGACACTCGTAAATTCATGGCGTTGCAATTCTATCCGACCGCCACGCACGGTTGGGACACGCCATCCGGCAGAGGACGGACCATCAACGATCCCTACTCGCACGGCGGCAAGGGCGGTTCCGTCCGTTTCACCCCGGACAGCGACATCGCGGAAGACCCCCGTGCCAAGGTCGTCGCGTTCTTCGTCCAGCATCTGAACAAATAACCGTTGGCGAGGTTTGATCGTCGAAGCGGCCACGCCGGGCAGTCCTGAGCTGCGCCATCCTTAGAGACGCGGCTTCGCCGCTCCTCAGGATGAGGTTGTGGCTTTATCCTCATCCTTCGAGGCGCGGAGCGCCATCTCGAAGGATTGGTGAAGCCTAATGCGCCGGCAGCTTCACGGTGTTCCCCGGCTTGATGCCCAGCCGCGCCGCGGTGCCGGCGGCAAGTTCCAAGACATAACGCACCCGCCCGACGGCCGAGATCGTGTCGGTGGAAAACGGTACCGTGTCGCGGGCGATGTTGACGATCAAACCGTCGGCGGCAATGAACAGCATGTCGAGCGAGACATAGGTATTTTGCATCCACATGGTGGCGATGGTCGATTCCTGGAAATCGAACAGCATGCCGGTTCCGGGCGGAACGGCCCGGCGGTGCATAAGTCCCATGCCCCGGTTTTCAGCCGTGGCGGCAATCTCGACCGAAAATTCATGTAGACGACCGGCGCTTTCGATGGCCACCCGCCCTTTCGGCATTTCCGCGCCAATAGAACCGGAAACGGCAAGAAAAGACGCGGAAACGGCGGCGATCAGCAAAAAAGCGCTAAATCCGCGCCGAACCTTTGTAAATGTTGAATAAATTGTTCTGGCCACCTCCGGGGCGGGCTCTTAATCTGTCCACTAAGAAAAAGGCTAAACCATGGTCGGAACAAGGAAAATCGACCACCGGAATTGAGCCTGCGGGAGTTTGAGGGGGACACTAAGAGTGCTGCAAGCTATCAGCCTTGCCGCCGCATTGACGGCCTTTTGGGTGTTGTTGTCCGGCTATTGGATACCGCTGATACTTTGCCTGGGTGCGGCCTCGATCCTGGCCTGTGTCTATATTGCGCGCCGGATGGAGATCATCGACCACGAGGGGCACCCCATTCACATATCGTTTCAGGGGATCACTTATTTCCCGTGGCTGCTCAAGGAAATCGTGCTTTCGAACATCGCCGTCGCCAAGGCGATCCTGAAGGGCGGGTCGGCGATTAGGCCGCAGGTCCTACAAGTGCCCGCCAGCCAGCGCGACGCACTCGGTCAAGTGATCTACGCCAACTCGATCACATTGACACCGGGCACCGTGTCGATCGGCATCGACGAGGGCGTCATCACCGTGCATGCGCTGATGGACGAAACCGCCGACGGACTGAGAACCGGCGACATGAATGCCCGCGTCTGCCGCCTGGAAGGCGATCCAGACCCCCGCCGGATCGCCGGCGGAGGTCAGCCATGATGTACGCCGCCGCCGCCGCCGGCACGGCCGTCTGCATGCTGTTGGTGTTGGCCCGCTCGATCGCCGGCCCCAATATTTTCAATCGGATTCTTGCCGTCAATTCGTTCGGAACCCTGGCCGTGATGCTGATCGCGATCTATGGATTCCTGACCGGACGGCCGGAATTTCTCGATCTTTCACTGGTCTACGCGCTGATCAACTTCATCGGCACCATCGCCGTCACCAAGTTCGTCACCTTCGTCGGCATGGGCGAAGGCGTCGAACGAGACGACATGGGGGATATCTGATGGCGGCCCTCATCGATATCGCAAGCTGGGCCTTGATCCTGGGCGGCGTCGCCTTCAGCCTGATCGGCGCCTACGGCATGATTAAGCTCTCCGACGTCTACGCCCGGATGCACGCCGCCAGCCTGATCGACACCTTGGGTATCGGCTTGATTTTCATCGGCATGATGTTGCAGGCGGGGTTCACAATCGTCACCGTGAAGCTGGTGTTGGTTCTGGTCTTCATCCTGTTCACCAGCCCGGTTGCCACGCACGCGTTGGCCCGCGCCGCGATCAATGAGGATGTATTGCCGGTGGTGGATACCGAAACCGAACGGCAAATGGCCGCCAGCAACAAGACCAAATCCTCGGAGTTCGGCACGTGAGCGTCGATGTCATCAGTTCCGATCTTTTGAACGTGGCGCTTTTGGTGTTCATGGGGATCACCGCAGTGGCGGTAGCCAGACTCCGCAATTTGTTCGCCGTCGTGATGCTGAGCGGCATATATAGCCTGTTGGGGGCGACACTTTATGTGGTGCTCGATGCCGTCGACGTCGCCTTCACCGAGGCCGCCGTCGGCGCCGGCATTTCGACGGTCTTGATGCTCGGCACCCTGGCGCTTACCACCAGCCGCGAGAAGGCGACGCCGACGGCGCGGGCACGGACGGCAATGGCGCTGTCGGTAGCCATCGGCGCGGTGCTGATTTACGCCACCCTCGACATGCCGCTTTTTGGCGATCCGTCGGCACCGATCAATCATCACGTGGTGCCGCGATACCTCGATGAATCACTCGAAGAAACCGGCGTTCCGAACGTCGTCACCGCGGTGCTGGCCAGCTACCGGGGCTATGACACGCTTGGCGAGACGTTCGTGATCTTCACCGCTGCCTGCGGCGTTTTGGTTCTAATCGGCCGGCCCAGGCGCCGGAAGACAGACGGCACCGGAGCGTCCAAGGCATGATGCACCGTAAGATCATTCTCCGCATCGTCTCGAAGCAGTTGATCCCCTTCATTCTGCTGTTCGCACTCTATGTGCAGTGGCATGGCGATTTCGGCCCCGGCGGCGGCTTTCAGGCCGGCGTCATCTTCGCCGCCGGGTTCATTCTGTATGGCATCCTGTTCGGGCTCGGCACGCTTAGGCGCGTGCTGCCGTCCTGGTTTACCCGGCTTTGCCTAGCGTCGGGCGTCCTGATCTATTCCGGCGTCGGCGTCGCGGCGATGCTGATGGGCGGGCAATATCTCGACTACGACGTGCTGTCGGATGATCCCGTGCATGGCCAGGAACTTGGAATTCTGCTGGTCGAAGCCGGCGTCGGCCTGACTGTTTTCGCCGCCATGGTGACAATTTTCTGCGCCTTCGCCGGGCGTGACCGCGTGACGCCGAGGAAGAACTGAGATGAGCGCTTACGCCTTCCCCGGCCTCGCCAATTACTGGATCGCCATCGTCCTGATGATGATCGGCCTCTATGTCGTGATGGCGCACGAGAACCTGATCAAAAAGATCGTCGGCCTCAACATCTTCCAGGTTTCGGTGTTCGTCCTCTACATTTCCATGGGCAAGGTCAAGGGCGGCCCCGCCCCGATTCTGGCCGACAACATTACGATCTATTCGAACCCGCTGCCGCACGTCCTGATCCTGACCGCCATCGTCGTCGGCGTCGCCACGACCGCGCTAGGTCTGGCCTTGATCGTCCGCGTCAACGAGCAATACGGCAGCATCGAGGACGACGACATCCGCGATCTGGAGAACGCCGAGTGAGCTTCCTGCAAGACCACTTGCCGGTCCTCCAGGTGATCGTGCCGCTGATGTCGGCACCATTTTGCGTCATATTCCGTAATGGCCGGATCGCCTGGGGTATCGCCGTCGCGGCATCCTTCACCGCCGCCATCATGTCGGTGAAGCTCCTACTGACCGTGTTGGCCGGCGGCACCATCGTTTACGAACTTGGCGATTGGGCCGGCCCCTGGGGCATCGTCTATCGGGTCGACGAGGTCGGCGCGCTAGTAGTCGTGATCGTCGCCTGCATCGCCGCCGTCGTCATGCCGTATGCGAAATCGAGCATCGAGCGGGAAGTGCCGGCCGAACGGCATTATCTGGTCTACACCATGTTCTTGCTCTGCCTCGCCGGATTGATCGGCATGGCGGTCACCGGTGACGCCTTCAACC
>JAQBZY010000200.1 GCA_027620395.1 Pseudomonadota bacterium | reverse complement strand
GTCATGCCTTTTCCCTTTGAGCCGTCATATGTCGCCAAGCCGTTGCCGGCGGGCTACGATCAAGGCGGCGATTTGGTTGACAATATCGTCTCTGGAACTGCCGGGGTGAAACACCGCCGCCACCCCTTCCGCCTGCAACATCTTTTCATCCTGGTCGGGAACGATACCGCCGACGATGACGACGACATCGCCCATCCCCGCCGCATCCAGGGCTCGCATCAACTTCGGCACCAAAAGATGATCCGTGGCCAGCGAACTGACGCCGATGGCATCTACGTCTTCCTGCGCCGCTTGATTGACCACCGTCGGGATTTCCTGCCACGGACCGGTGTAGATCACCTCCATGCCAGCGTCTCTGAGAAACGACGCCACTAGCCTGGAACCACGGTCGTGTCCGTCGAGACCGATCTTGGTGACCATCACCTTGGGCGGACGGCGGAGCCGCCGCACATCGGCTGGAACCTTGGAGAATTGTTCGATGTCGGTATTCATGGCGGGGCCCCCTTCAATTGGGAAATGAACTGCCGGGCGACTTCCGCCGGCGCCTTGCCGCCCGGGCGGTACCAGACCCTGGCCCAATTGGCGGCGCCCAGAATCATCATCCGGAGCCATGGCTCGGCGTCCGGATCGGTCAGCGGCAAGGCCCGGCAAAGCGTTTTGAAACGGGCCTCGTAGCCGTCGCGAAGCCGCACCAGTCGGGCCCGCAGCGCCGAATCGTCGGCCGGCAAATCGCGGAGCACGACCAAGGAGTAATCGCCGCCACCAAGCAGCGTTTCCATGTGTGCCGCCAATGCCGCCTCCAATCGCCGCCACGGCTCCAATTCAGGGATGCCGGCAAGGGCGTGGTCGACGGCGGCGGCAATCCGCCGCACACCCTCTTCGTGAACCGCAACCAGGAGCGCGTTTTTGGCCGGGTAATGATAATAGAGCGAACCCGGCAGCATGCCGGCGTCGGCGGCGATGTCGCGCATGCTGGTCGCCGCATAACCATGCTGGCGGAACCGGGCGGCGGCGGCATCGAGCACCGCACCCTGGCGGTTGTTGCGCCGCTTTGGTCTCGCCGGGGCGTGTTTCGCGGCAGTCGTCATGTTGGAATGCCTTATTGCTAAACAAACGACCGTTTGGTTAATATAAATCTTGCACCCCCCGACCGTAAAGGCGAAATGCTAACGGCCACCAAGGAGGAACCAATGCCGCTGACCAAAGCCGTTAAAAGGCGCCATATCCATACTCGGGAAATCCGCTGCGACGCATTCGAGCGAGAAGACGGCTTGTGGGATATCGAAGGCGTCATCACCGACACCAAGTCCTATTCCTTCGACAACGATGACCGCGGCGGCGTCGCCGCTGGCGAACCGGTGCACCGGATGCGGGTCCGCCTGACTATCGACACCGACATGGTGGTGCAATCGGCGGAAGCGGTGACCGAGGCCGGCCCATTCAACATGTGCGGCAACATCGTCGGCGACTATGCAAAGCTTGCCGGCCTTAGAATCGGCACCGGCTGGCGCAAGGGCGTGGTCGAACGGCTCGGTGGCATCAAGGGCTGCACGCATATCTCGGATCTGGTGCTCGGCCCGTTGCCCGTCACGGCCTTCCAGGCGGTCATTCCGGCCAAGCGCCTTCGCGAGGTCGATCCGAAGGACGGTAAGCGCCCAACCACCTTGGACACCTGCCATGCGCTGGCCGCATCCAGCCCGGTCACCAAGCGCCGCTGGCCGAATTTCTACGAGCCGGCCGATGGCGCCAATTGATCTCAAGAGCAAACCCAGAGCGGGCGGATGAGCCCGCGACGACGATTTGCGGCAAAAACAAACACATAGGGCATTTCTTGTGAACGGATTTGACCAAGAAATGCTCTACGGCTCGCCGGCCATGTCCCTGATCGCGGCATCGAGAATTGAGACCGCTCGGCTGTCTCGGAGCGAATAGCGGAAATAGTTCGATACCACCGCCCGGACCGCCGCCGCCCTGGCACCGCCTTGCCTAGCTCGGTCGATGCGGTGGCATAGCACGCCCAGGGAGATTCGCTCCCTCACGCAAAGCTCGTCCATCGCCTGCCAAATGGCGCGTTCGATACGGAGCGTGGTCCGCCGCCCCTCCATGACGATGTTTCTGGTCAGCAACATGATCGGCGCGACCTTTCAATGTCCGAATCGGATCACACCCATAAAAGAATGGCAAAATATTTTACTATTTCAAGATGTATGATCGTGCCGGCAGTCAGAATGACCGGTGGATGCGGTCAATGCCTTACTTGGACGTCATCACAAACACGCCGTCCCAATCGGTTGGCGGTTCCATGATCAGGGCATCACAGCGATCAATATAGATTTGCGCCAGTTTATCGCTCGGATTGGCTTTCAGGCATTCGTTGAACAGCGAGATCGCCTTGTCGAAATTGCCTTTATTGTAATGTTGGCGGCCTGACTTGAAGTTATTCACAACCTCCATGAGGTTCGGGAAAGTCTTCTCGTCGTGGTAGTCGAGCACCTCGAAGATTTCAACCGGCTTGGTCTTGCCCTTGACGACGACGCGGTCGATATCGCGGATTCGATAGGTGCCCTTCAACTTGCGATAGGTGAATTCGCTGATCAAAATCCGTGCCGCATACTGCTTGCACGCCGATTCCAGCCGCGCCGCCAAATTCACGCCATCGCCGATCATGGTGTAGTCCATCCGCTTCGGCGATCCGATGTTGCCGGTCACCACCTGATCGGTATTCAGGCCCAGGCCCATGTCGATGGGCATGTCGCCACGTTTGACGCGGACCTTATTCCAGTCCCAAAGTTCACGGATCATCGATATGCCGGCGCGCACGCCTCGGTCTTCATCGTCATCGTGCGCTATCGGGATGCCGAAGCCGGCCATCAGCGCATCGCCGATAAACTTGTCGAGCATTCCGCCCTCGCGGCTAATGCATTCGACCATGATCGTGAAATACTCGTTCAACATGGCGACCGTGCCCTGCGGCCCGAGCTTTTCGGTGATCGTCGTGAAAGAACGGACATCCGAGAACAGAACCGTCGCCTCGACGGCGCGCCCACCCAACGCATCATCGCCGCCAGCCATGAGCTGAGCCGCCAAACCCGGATCCATATAGCGTGACATCGTCGACTTCATGCGCTTCTCGGACGAGATGTCTTCAAGCATGTACATGATGCCGAGTTTCTTGCCTTCGGTGGTGACCAGCGGCAGGCAGGTGACGTTGACGGATATTTTTTCGCGCTTTTCCTCCGGGCCGACTGTCATCTCGGCGTCCATCTTGATGTCGCCCTCGCCGGACTCATCGACGATCTTTCCCTGTTCGATCAGCCAAGCGTTCTCGCCAGAGAAAAATTCATCCACCTTCTTGTCGATCACATCCACGGCTTTGGCCTGCAAAATCCGAAGACCGGCCGCGTTGCAGGTCACGACCTTGCCGTAGGCGTCGAGTGTCACGACGGCGTTGGTCATCGATTCCAACATGCTCTCGTTGTAGTTCTTCATATTTTGAACGTCTTCGAACAGCTTGGCGTTTTCCAGGGCGATGGCGATTTGTGACGTGAACGCCTTGAGCCGGGCTTCGTCCTCGGCGGTGAAAGGACCGCCGCGCTTGTTCAAAACTTGAGTCACGCCGATCACCTTGCCGTCCTTGTTGGTGACCGGAATGCAGAGGATCGAGCGCGTGAAATAGCCGGTCTGCTTGTCAAAGGCCGGATTAAACCTGAGATCGGCATAGGCATATGGAATATTGACCGATTTCGCCGACGTGAACACGGCGCCGGCGATACCGACATGGTTCGGCAGTCGAATTTCACCGATGCTATCGCCCATGGCGACGCGCGAGAACAGTTGATTGTGTTTTTCATCGTTGATGAACAGCGTCCCACGGTCAGCGCTGAGCATCCGCGTCGCTTCGCTCATCACCTTGGAGAGCAGCGAACCGAGTTCAAGATCTGACGTGACATCAGTGACGATGTCGAGAAATTCCAACTCCTGCTGACGGGACTTCTTCATTTTTTCGACGAACTGCGTCGACTGCAGTGCCACCGACGCCTGCGTCGTCATCGCCTCGAGAAGCTCTAGATCGTCGAGTGTAAATTTGCCGGTCTTTTTGTTCAGGACTTGGATGACGCCGATGATCTCGCCCTTGACGGTCTTGACCGGCGCGCAAAGGATCGAATCGGTTTTAAAGCCGGTCTGCTCGTCGACGCTGCGGTTGAAGCGCTTGTCGGCGTAGGCATCCTGGATCAGCAGACCTTCTCCGGTCTGAAATACATTCCCGGCGATGCCGGAGTTGTTCAACAGCCTGATTTCGCGCTGGAAGTTGCCCTGCGCGAAGCGGGAATAAAGTTCGTCCGTCACCGGGTCGTTGAGAAACAGCGTGCCGCGTTCGGCGCCGAGTTCCCATGTCGTCATCTCGACGATGGTTCCCAGAACTTCATCCAAGGTCTCGATCGCCGCTACTCGGCGCGAGACGTTCAAAAGCATTTCCGCTTGCTTCAGCTTGCGGTCGGCCTGCCTGAGCTTGGCCATGCGGTCGGTGCGCTCGGTCTTTCCCTGCGGCGAAGCCTTGGTCGCCTGTTCGCCATCATTATTATC
>JAQBZY010000199.1 GCA_027620395.1 Pseudomonadota bacterium | reverse complement strand
AAGCGATCGGCGCCCAGGACTTCATGATGACTCAGCAGTTGGTCATGCTGGTGGTTTTGGTCTTCGTTGTGACCAATTTCGTGGTCGATCTGTTCTACGCGTGGCTCGATCCGCGCATCCGCTATAGCTGAGGGTAGGATCATGAGTACCATAACTGAAGTGCGCGTCGACGGCGATATCAGCGATATTGCGCCAAAGAAGACCTGGCTCATGGTGCTGGGCGATCTTTGCCGCAAGCAGCCGATCGGCGTCTCCGGCGCGGTCATCGTCCTGGTGATGATTTTCGCCGCCGTGTTCGCCGATGTCATTACCTCGCGGAACCCGGTCACCAACGACCTCGCCAACATGCTGACGCCGCCGGGCGCCGAATTCCTGCTCGGCACCGATGCCTTCGGCCGCGATCTGCTGACCCGGATCATCTATGGCGCCCGCACGGCGCTTGTGGTCGGCTTCACCGCCGCCTTCATCGGCGCCACGGTCGGCTTGGTCCTGGGCGTCGGCAGCGCCTATTTCGGCGGTCTGTTCGATCTCCTGTTCCAGCGCGTCATGGATGTCTTCATGGCGTTCCCGTTGATCATTCTAGCACTTGCCGTCGTCGCCACCTTGGGGCCTGGCACCGAGAACGTGATCATCGCCATTACCATCACGTTCGCGCCGCAGTGCGCCCGCGTGGTCCGCTCGTCGGCCTTGGCGATCCGGGAAATTCCCTATGTCGATGCCGCCCGAGCGCTCGGGTTCGGGCACGCCCGGATCATCCTCCGGCACATGGTGCCGAATGTGATGGCGCCGTTCCTGATCATGCTGACCGCGTTTCTGGGCCAAGCGATCCTTCTCGAAGCGTCGCTTTCATATCTTGGTCTCGGCGTGCAGGAACCGACGCCGGCGTGGGGCCTGATGCTGCAGGGCGGCGCCGAGGAATTCGCCGAAAGTGCGCCCTGGGTTGCAGTCTGGCCGGGCGTCGCCATCTCGCTCGCCGTGTTCGGTTTCAATCTGTTTGGCGATGCGCTCCGCGATACCTTGGATCCCAAGCTCCGGTCGCGCTGATATTCCAATAATGCCTAATCGTTTGGGGCTGTTACGAGTGTAGCGGCCCCCATTTTCTCGAACAGGACGGAGCCATGGCCAAGCGGGTCGCGATTCTCGGATTCCATCTCGAAAGCAACGCTTTCTCACCGGTCACCACCGAAGCCGACTACCGAAAGCGCTGTTATGTCGAGGGCGAGGCAATTATCGCCGAGCTCGGTAAAGCTAACTCACGTCTGCCGGCCGAGGTCGGGGGCTTCGTCGACGACATGGACGGATCGGGCGTTGATTGGAAAATGGTGCCGATCCTGATCGCCGACGCCGAGCCGGGCGGCCCTGTCGATCAGGCGTTCTTCGAGCGGACATTGGCTGTGATGCGGGCCCGCCTCGTCGATGCGGGAACCTTGGACGGCGTCTATATCGATAGCCACGGCGCCATGCGTGCGACTGGCGACATCGATCCCGACGGCACTATTTACGCCATGGTTCGGAGTGTCGTCGGTCCGGACCTGCCGGTGATCGCGACCCTCGATTTGCACGCCAACGTCTCGACTCGGATGGTCGAGCTGACCGACGTCTTGGTCGCGTACCTCACCAACCCGCATGTCGATCAGCGCGAGCGCGCCGCCGAGGCAGCGCAGGCGATGCGCCGCCTTTGGAGCGGCGAAAAGACCTTCGCCAGTTTCGTCAAGGTGCCAATCGCGGCGCCGACGGTGACGCTGCTGACCGCCGAGGGACCGTATGCCGATTTGATCCGCTATGGGCAAAGCAAAGTCGGTGGCGCGATTCTCAATGTATCGGTCACGGCCGGTTTCATTTATTCCGACAGCGCCAAATGCGGCATGTCTGTGATCGTGACGTCGCTCGCCGACGCGGCCCCCGGCCGGGCGTTGGCCAACGACATCGCCGCTCGCGCCTGGGCCGACCGGCAGCGGTTTAAAAAGGCGCTGACGCCGATCGCCGATATCGTCAAGAAAGCCAAGGCCGCCGGCGAAGATCCATCGCTACCGGCCAGCATCATCGCCGATGTCGCCGACAATCCGGGCGGCGGCGGCAGCGGTAATACGACTTATCTTCTCAAGGCTCTGACGGACGCTGGCGCCGCCGGCGTCGTGCTCGGGCTGATGATCGATCCGGCGGTGGCGGCCAGGGCTCATGCGCTTGGTGTCGGTGGACGGTTCGACGCGGATTTCAACGCCGATCCAAAGACCGCGTTCGATACGCCTTTGACGCTGCCGGTCATCGTCGAGAAGTTGACGGATGGCAAGTTCGTCGGTAGGCGGGGCCTGTTGGCCGGCCGCGGCATCGAGCTCGGTCCTTGCGCGCTGCTCCGGATCGATGGAGTTAGGATCGGGGTTGCCAGTAACCGCAAGCAGTGCGCCGACCCGGTAATGCTGGAGCAGTTCGGCATCGACATTGGCGAAGCCAGGACCGTCGTGGTTAAGTCGCGTGGCCACTTCAGGGCTGGCTTCGACGAGTATTTCAGCCCGGATCGGGTCATCGAGGCCGATTGTCCGGGACTGACGTCGCCGGTCCTGAAGAATTTCCCATGGGACGGACTGTGCCGTCCGGTGTATCCTTTGGACGAGGATGCGGTGTGGTCGGGTCCAGCCGGGTAACGAGGCAAATTGCATGTTACGCCAGATCATCGTTGTCGCTGCTTTCGCTATTCTGATTTCTCGGGCGGTGGGCGCCATTGCCGCCGATGCGCCGGTGCAGCCGCAACGCGCCTCTGAGGCGGCGACTAACAAGGCGCCTAACATGAGCTATCGTCCCGATCAGGACGACGCCAAAATGGGCGATTGGCCGCATTCCTGCTACGGCGACCGATTCGAAAAAGATGAGGACTTGAACGCCTTCTATCCAATCACCGACGAAGAAATCTTCATGCTCCTCGGTAATGGCCCCGGCGCCTGATTTGATGCCGGCTTACCGTTCATGGCTGTTTGCGCCCGGCAATCATTCGCGCCGGGTCGAGAAGGTTTTCACGCTCGGCGCCGACGCGGTGATCCTCGATCTTGAGGACTCGGTGCCGATCGCCGAGAAAACCAGAACCCGCGCCGCCGTCGCCGCCGCTGTCGCGACACAGCATCCCGGACGGACCTACGTCCGGATCAACGATTTTTCGACCGACTGGTGCGCCGGCGATCTTGCCGCGACGATTGTGCCGGGCTTGGCCGGGATCGTATTGCCGAAAGTCGAGGATCGTGCGCAGGCCATCGCGGCCGATTGGCTGATGAAGCACCTGGAGCGCCTACAGGGATTGCCGTTGGGTGGCATTGAACTGGTGCCGATCATCGAAACCGGACGCGGTGTCGCCGCGGCGCGCGACATTGCGGCCTCGACGACGCGGGTCAATCGCCTCTGCTTCGGCGCTGGTGACTATGCCAAGGATATGGGCATGCGCTGGACTCGGGACGAAGCAGCATTTCAGGCCGCCCGCGCCGAAATCGTACTGGCATCGCGCCTAGCCCGGATCGAGCCACCGATTGACACGGTGTGGATCGAAATTCCCGACATGGATGGATTGACGGCATCGGCGGTCCGGGTCCGGGACATGGGATTTCAAGGTAAGCTCTGCATTCATCCCAATCAGGTGGCGGCGGTGAACACCGTCTTCACGCCGACTGACGAAGAAATTGCGTTCGCCGAAAAGATTGTTACTGCCTTCGCCGAAGCGGAAACGTCCGGCGCCGCCGCGATTCAGCTCGATGGCCGGATGATCGATTATCCGATTGTCGACTCCGCCAAGCGCACATTGGCGCTGATTGCCGCCATTCGGGGTGGCTAAGGCCGCTTGACGGTGATGATTTCGGCCAGCATGGCCCGGCCTTCCCGCAAATTGGCGCCAAGATTTTCCAGAAGATCTAGAAAATCGTCACCAAGCAAAAGATGCAAACCCAAAGATGGTGTCTTGGTCCGGAGCTTGGCCAGCGTTTGATCGATGAACTGAATGCCCGCTGCGGTGCAATTCCGCCAATTCAGAATATTGAATCCGGCGCCGGTCAAATGCTGGCGCATGGCTTCGGCGCTGATGGGGAAACTGATCGACGGATCGCGCGCCCACGGCACCGGATAGCGGATCTGACCGTTGCCGCCTTGCAGCACGTCGTAGATGCCGAACATGCAGCCTGGCTGCAAAACCCGGGCCGCCTCGCTGTATAACCGCGTCTTATCGGCGATGTTCATGCCGACGTGCTGGGTGACGGCGGCATGGAACGTTGCATCCTCGAACGGCAATCGGGTTGCGTCGGCGACTTCGAAGCGAGTGCGCTCGGTAAGCCCAACCCATTCCGAAAGTGTCCGCGCAACGTCCACATATTCCGGAGTCAGATCGATACCGACGGCGTCGCAGCCGAAGGAGGCGGCCAGCATCCGTGACGTGCCGCCGGTGCCGCAGCCGATATCGAGGGCCTTGGCGCCGGGGCCGAGCGTGAAGTGAAATAGAAGATCCTCGGTCGCGGCATTGCCACGGACATGAAAGGAATCTATCGGTGCTAGTGGAACGAATCTAACGCTTGGTGCCCACGTTTAACGGCGGCGATAATTTTGTCTGGATCGGCGGT
>JAQBZY010000198.1 GCA_027620395.1 Pseudomonadota bacterium | reverse complement strand
CCCACCTATCCGCTTTGCACCCACACTAGATGTAGTGGGTGTGGGTGTCAAGCGGATAGGCACGGTTCATTTCAAGGGCAAACGTAAGTCGGCGATGCGCGACTATTTCGAACGGTTCGTGGACCGGCCGCAAACCACTTATACCAATCTGCATAAAGAATGACTTATTGTTTCATCCTAGGCGTTCCGCCCGCTTCGCGCACGAGACGCGGCTACGCCGCTCCTCAGGATGAGGTTATTGCACTGAATTTCAAAGAAAATCCTCATCCTGAGGAGGTCGAAGGACCGTCTCGAAGGATGAGGGCCACAAGTTCTGCTTTTTACAGGCTAGTATTATCCTTTTTGCATTTGGTATAAGCGCACCGATACAACGATTTCGGCCAACCCTGGCGGGGCAGCCCGACCCCAAAAATGACCGAAGACCCGAAGAGCCCAGATCCCGGCAAGCGGATCGACAAAAAAAGACCGGGGCTCCGAAGCGCCCAGATCCCGGCTAGCGGATCGCCAAATAAAGACCGGGGCTCCGAAGCGCCCAGATCCCGGCTAGCGGATCGACAAAAAAAGACCGGGGCTCCGAAGCGCCCAGATCCCGGCTAGCGGATCGACAAAAAAAGACCGGGGCTCCGAAGAGCCCCGGTCCGTTCCGAAAGTCCGAAGACCTTCGAAATCAGATCACGTGATCAGAACTTCACGCGGGCGCCGGCGATGACCGCCGCGACATCGTCAAAATTGGTGTTCGTGCGTTCGAACGAGTGACCGGTGTAACTTGCAAAGAGTTCGGTACCCGATTCGCTGATGTTCTGCACCACACCAACTGCCCACAATGTCGCCGAGTCGTTGACGGCGTTATGGTCTTCAAACTTCGAGTAACCGACGCCGAAGTTGGTCGAGCCCATGGCCGTCAACTTGGCGATGTAGCCGAGCTGAACGTTCCAGGTCTTGCCATTCTTCCGAGTGGTGGCCTTGAAGTCTTCCACGGCGTAGTGACCGCGAATGTTGATGCCGCTGTCATGCAGGGCAGCACCCGACACGGACCACGTCTTGTCGATGGTGGCACTGATCGAGCTCGGGTTGTACATGCCACCTGCGGCCTGCACTTTGATGCCGCCAAACTTGCCGGCGTAAGTGGCCGCAAAGTCACTGCCGCCGCCCGAGATGGACGACGTCTTGAGCGAGAAGCCGGCGAAACTCGGAGTGTCGTAACGGAGACGGTCATTACGGCCACCGCCGTCTAAGTTGCTCATGAAGTCGCCGACCTTAAGCGTCGAATAGGTGCTATTGTTAGCGGTGCTAACATGAAGATGCTGGCCGCTAGCCAACGGGCTGCCGCCGTAAATCGCCATGGCCATGCCGGACAGGTTGGCTTCGGACGTGCCGTCCGACGCCGTCGGGCCCTGACCGATGGTCAGCTTACCAAACTGCTTGTGGTTGAAAGAAATTTCCTGGACGCGTTCCGCGAAAGTCGTGTCGCCGGTGCCGGTATCGCCATTGGCGCTGGCAAGGTTGCTATTCGTGTCGGCGTTCGAAATATTGCCAATCTTGTTGCCCGACATATTTTGCTCGATATTGAAGGCAACGCTCATCGATTCGTTGATCTTGCCGGTACCGACGAACCGCAAGTTGGTGCCGCTCGAATTCGACTGGTCAACGACGGACGTGCGGGTGGTTACGCCGTCATCGAGCACCAACATGGCCTTCGAAACCTGGCCGGAAACCGTGAGCGTGTTCTTATTGCTGTTGGTGACGTTGCCGGCTTCGGCGACGGGCACGGCAACCGCGAACAAGGCGGCGACCGCGACCGAGGTCTTTAGGGTGGTCTTGATATTCATTTAGTCTCTCCTTCACCAAGTAAAAGTTTTGGGGTATCCCCGGTAGTTATAAAGCCGCCAGACGACTGGCATCCCTAGCCGCATTCGACTGCCTTCGAAATTGCATTCTAAGGATTTAGGCTCGCCGGCAAAGCCGTTTCATGACCGCTGTGTTGTTTTTGTAAGCTAGTGTGGCAAAAACAACACAATTTTGCTATGGCCTTGTTAATCATGATTTTAACTAATTATCAGGGTCCGGAGCGCGGCGGCTGCGGCTTGGTCGCCGTAAAGCCTTGGCGAGGCCTGGGAAATCCGCGCCAGATCGCCGCGATAGCCCATGTCCTCGGTCATCCAGCGGACCGCGAGGTCAACATAGGCGTCGCCGTCGGCAGCGATCAGGTCGTCGAGACCCATCCTGGCATACATCGCCGCCGTGTGCCGGCCACGCATCGCTGCCCCGGGCGAGGTCACGATCGGCCGGCCGCAGGCGAATATCTCCAAAGACGTCCGGCCGCCGGACCAGTCCGGCGGATCGAGGACCACCTGGGCGGCCTTGATCTCGGCGAAGAACCGGCCCTTGTCGAGTCTCGGCAAGATCGTCACCCGCCGATCAAAATCGAGCCCCGCCGCGCCGAACGCGCCGGCCAGGCGGTCTCGGAAAGTGCGGGTGACAGTTTCGGTCCGGTGCGCGATGAAACGGAATTTGGCCTGCGGCGCTTCCTGGGCGATGCGGACCACCAGCCGGTCGAAGGACGGCAACAGTTTGAACAGGCTCTGCGGGCAGGAAATCCGATTCCGGTCCGGCTCGCCAGCGGATCCCGCGGCTTCGCCCGGGCGATCGAAATCGATCGAGAGATTGGGCAGCCGGATCAGGCTTTCGGTATAGAAATCCTGGCCGTTTTCGGGCTCCATCAATTCGGACGTCAGAAATCCGTCCATGTTCGGCAATCCGGACGTCACCGGGTGCCCCCAGGACATCCATTGCCGGGGCGCAAAGCGCAGCGCGGCGTGCAACTGCGTCGCTGGTTCCATGCCGATGTCGGGATAGATGATGACATCAAGCCTGGCCGCTGCGAGCGCTTGGAAAAGTTCCCTGTCGTTGGCGAATCCGGCCTGAAAGTTGGGAAATCGCCCGGCCAGCGACTCGACCGCCTGGTCCCTGACCTTACCAGTATAGAAGATGTAAGGCTCGATCTCGTCGTCGGCGACGGCACCGATCCAATTCTTGAAAAGAACGTGCACAGTGTGCCAATGCCAGAGCGCCGAGACGAAGCCGACCCGGCGCCGGGTTCCGGCTGGCGGGTGGGGCTCGAAATCGGCGAATTCCGGATAAGCGGCGCGAGCGATCTTCTCGACCACGGCGGCGAACCGGCGTTGCGGTTCACGGTCGTTCCGGCCCTGGTAATGCAAATAAAACGGCGCATTGTTGTGCACGACCTCGACATGCGCCTGAACCCGCTCCGGCGTCGAAAGATCGAGGTTGGCCTCGATGTCGGCGATGCCGTCGAACCATGCCGCCCGCATATCCTCGATCTGGGCTTCCGACTCGTAGACCGGCGGCAATGCCAAGGCTCGGCCCCAACGGGCGGCGACGTTGCCTGGATCGAGCGCCGTTGCCCGGCCGTAGCCGGCCCTCGCCGCCATCGCATCGCCCTGCCGACGCTCGAACGCGGCCTTCAGGACATGCCCGTTGACGAAGTTGGGCTCGCGCTCGAGCGCGGCTTCCATGTGCCGCCGGGCTTCATCGAAACGGTCTAGCCTTGAAAGCGCCGCCGCCATCGGAAAGGCGGCCCGGGTCAGTTTAGGTTCGATGGCCAGCGCGCGTTCGAATGCGGCAATGGCCTGTTCGTTGCGGCCGATCAGATAAAGCACATTGCCGCTCTCAAAATGTGCAGCCGCCATGTCCGGCATCGCCGCCAGCGCAGCGTCCAATAATTCGAGCGCGGCCGGAAGCGCTTCTCCGTTCCTGGCCAGCACGGCCGCTTCCAGAAGCTTTTCGGCGTCGCCCTTGGCCAATCGCCCTAGGTGACCGACGGCCGCCGCAAGCTCGCCCGACTTCGGCGGCGCGGCGCGGACGAGAAGGCGGGCCAACGCCAGCCAGCCGGCGAGATGATCGCCGAGCGTTCCCAGCGCCCGACTGAGATGCCGAGACGCCCTGTCGTCGTCGCCTTGCCGTTCCAAGATCAGACCCAAGTTGAGCTCGGCCTCGGCAAAGTTGGGATCGAGCTTGAGCGCCGCCTCGAACGCCGCCGCCGCCGCATTGGCGTCGCCCTGTTGCAGACAACAGAGACCGACCCCGTAGGGCCCGTCCGGATCGCCCGGCGACATGGTTTGAACCCGTTCGAAATCCCGGGCCGCCGCATCAAGACGCTTGAGCGCCATCAGCGCATTGCCGCGATTCTGAAAATACCGGGCGTCCTCGCCGGCGAGCCAAATTGCCCTGTCTATATGTGTGACGGCATGTTCGTGCTCGCCCGCCTGATAGGCGAGCACGCCCAGCAGGTGCCAGGCCTCGGCATTGCCGGCGTCGGCGGCGACGATGCTCTCGTAGCCCAACTTGGCCTCGGCGGAACGGCCGGCCCGGTGCAGCCTGAGGGCCGCCTGCAATGCGTCGGTCGTCTGATCGGCCATGTCGTCTCGGGCTCCCGTCGATGATCGGGCGAACCTTAATCCTTGGGCGGCACTTTTCAACCGCCGCCGCCGGCCCCATGTCTAAACCGTGCCTATCCGCTTGACACCCACACCCACTACATCTAGTGTGGGTTCAAAGCGGATAGGTGGGGT
>JAQBZY010000197.1 GCA_027620395.1 Pseudomonadota bacterium | reverse complement strand
TCCGGGATGGAGAACCATCCGCTGACGCCGATGACCGACGCCAATCTGGTTCGTGTGCTGGGACGGCAGACCAAACACCGGGTCGGTCTGGTGCAGTGGAAAACGGTCGCCCAAGGCGCCACGGCGATCCGGGCCGCGATCGACGCCGAGCGGGCAAGCGGCACCCGTCATTTGATCGTCGACGCCATTGGCGATCTTGATCTTCGCGCCATCGGCGAGGCCGCGGCCGGATTGGCGCTGATCACCGGAGGCTCCGGGATCGCGCTCGGACTGCCGGAGAATTTTCGCCGCGCTGGGTTCTTGAAGCCGCGCCCGGCACCGGCGTTTCCGAGTGTTTCCGGACGCGCCGCCGTGATCGCCGGCAGTTGCTCGAACATGACCCGGGCCCAGGTCGCTCGAACCGAAAAGGCTTGGCCGACCCGGACCATCGACCCCCGTCAGCTGGCGGCTGGGAACAGTGTCGTCGAGGAAACACTCGCCTGGGCAAAATCGATTGGCGAAGGCCAGCCGATCTTGGTTTATTCGTCGGCCGAGCCCGGCCAGGTCCGGGAAATCCAAGACGAACTAGGCCGTGACGGTGCCGGGGCCATGGTCGAGCACGCCATGGGCCGGATCGCCAAGGGGCTCCGCGATCAAGGCGTCAGCAGGATGGTGGTGGCCGGTGGCGAGACTTCCGGCGCCGTGGTCAAGGCGCTCGACATCAAGGCGCTTCGGATTGGTCCGGAGATC
Source organism: Pseudomonadota bacterium (assembly GCA_027620395.1). Classification (GTDB taxonomy): domain Bacteria; phylum Pseudomonadota; class Alphaproteobacteria; order Rhodospirillales; family Casp-alpha2; genus JAQBZY01. The sequence continues at coordinate 3,872 of JAQBZY010000197.1, read as the reverse complement.
GATCCCGGTGTGCCATGGACCGAGGCCTTGGGCGGGAAGCCTTTGGCGTTGGCTCTGAAGTCCGGCAATTTCGGCGGCGAGGATTTCTTCGAGAAGGCGCTCGGGATGCTACCATGACCGAGACCAATTTCCGCGATCAGATCGCCCGCTATGCCCGTTCGATTTTCGAGCGCGGTCTCACGTTCGGCAGTTCCGGCAATATCAGTGTTCGGCTCGATGACGGTTGGCTGATGACGCCGACGGGAACGAGCATGGGCGACATCGACCCGGCCAAGATTTCGAAGATCGATCTGCGAGGCCGCCATCTTTCGGGCGACAAACCGACCAAGGAATCGTTTCTGCATATCGCCATGTACGAGCAGCGACCGTCGGCTGGCGCCGTCGTGCATTTGCATTCGACGCACTCGGTCGCGGTTAGTTGTCTTGCCGATATCAATCCCGCCGACGTGCTGCCACCGATCACGGCCTATTACGTGATGAAAATCGGCAAGCTGCCGCTCATTCCGTATTTTCCGCCGGGCGATCTCGATCTCGCCAAGGCGGTCCAAGAAATGGCTTCCGAGCACCATGCCGTGCTGCTCGCCAACCATGGCCCGGTGGTGGCAGGAAAATCATTAGCCGACGCCGTTTATGCCACCGAGGAACTGGAGGAAACGGCGCGGCTCTTTCTGCTGCTTAAGGGCATGAACACGCGGTTTCTGACCGACCGCCAGGCCCGCGATCTGCATGACCGGTTCAAGGACTAACGGCCGACCCTAAGATTGGACCCCGGATTTGATCCGGGGTCATGATTGGGTGTTTGCGTGGCATTGGGTCTACCCACTTGCGTCGCCCCGGGCTTGTCCCGGGGTCCGTCTTGTCGACTTTAAAGAGTGGATTCCGGATCGGTGCGGCCTCACCGTCCGTGGAATTTTGGTTTGCGCTTTTCGTTGAAGGCTCGGATGCCTTCCATCCGGTCCTCGGTGTCGACGATCCGCTGGTAACACGCGATCTCGAAATCGTAACCGTTCTTGAGATCGAGTGCCGCCGATGCGTTGACCGCCTGTTTGGCTTGACGCACAGCGATCGGCCCGTTGGCGGCGATGGCGCCGGCGACCGAAAGCGCGTCGGTTATCAATTCGGCCGGTTGGCAAATCCGGTTGACCAGTCCCCACCTGGCGGCGTCCTCGGCGTTAAACGGCCGGCCCGATAGGATCGCCTCCTTGGCGCGGCGGATGCCGACGGCGCGGGGCAGGTGCTGGGTTCCGGACGCGCCCGGCATGATTCCCAAGGTGACCTCGGTGAAGGCAAAACGCGCCGCCGGCACGGCATAAAGGAAATCGGTATTGAGCGCGATCTCGAGTCCGCCGGCATAGGCGGCGCCGTTGATGGCGCCGACGATTGGCACCGGACAATCCATCATTGCCCGGATCATTTGCTCGAACAGCGCATGTTGAGTTCGCCAATCGGTGTCGGTCATGCCGTTGCGTTCCTTGAGATCGGCGCCGGCGCAAAACGCGCGTTCGCCGGCCCCGGTCAGGATCACGGCGCGGACACTTTGGGCATCGCGGTAAAGCGCCGACCACAGAGCCAATAGATCCTGCCCCATTTGCGTGTTCATGGCGTTGGCGGCGGCCGGCCGGTTGAGTTTGACGACGGCGATCTGGTCCGACGGCTGTTCGATGGCCAGGGTCTCGAATTCGGTTTTGCAGATGTCGGTCATGTCGGGTTCCCTTCGGTGCGGACGCCCTACAATAGCGCCACCGGCGCCGCCACGCCTGCTGTTTAGCAAATTAATGTGCGGCCCGGTTTACCGACTTGCAGCAAATTATTAAAAGTCGTATTTATTAATAGATACAATTTTATTTAATAATGGAGCTTGCCCATGCCGGCCACCAGGACACGCGATAGCGCCCGACCCGGTTCGGGACGGGGTGCCGGCCCGGATCCTGTCGATATCCATGTCGGGTTGCGGCTCCGTGAACGGCGGACGCTTCTAGGCATGAGCCAGTCCGAGCTCGGCGGACGGGTCGGGCTCACATTTCAGCAGATCCAGAAATACGAACGCGGCAGCAATCGGATCAGCGCCAGCCGCCTCTTCCAGTTCGCCGGTATCCTCGGCATCGAGGTCGATCATTTCTTTGCCGGGCTCGAACTGGCGCGCCGCGAATCAGCGCGCTTGGGCGATGCCGGCGACACCGCCCGGATGCGGGAAATCCTGTCGCTGGTCCGCGCCTATTACGGGATCAGCGACGGCAAGCTCAGGAACGAATTGTTCGAACTGGTGAAGGCCATTGCCGACGGCTCGGCCGAGGTTCCGCCGCCCGCCAATTAGGCGGCGCGGCGCAGCTTCAAATCCTGCCAAACCTGTACCAGCGCATCAATTAAGGAGGCCATCAATTCGTCATCGTGCAGCGGTGTCGGCGTGATGCGGAGCCGCTCGGTGCCCTTAGGCACGGTCGGATAGTTGATTGGCTGAATATATACGCCGTGCTCCTCGAGCAGCATGTCGGTGGCCTGCTTGCAAAGCACCGGATCGCCGACGAAGACCGGCACGATGTGGGTTGCCGACGGCATCACCGGCAGCCCGGCGTCGGTGAGCAGGTACTTGAGCCGCGCCGCCCGTTCCTGATGGCGTTGGCGCAGTTCGTCATGGGCGCGCACATGGCGGACGTTCTCGATCGCGGCGGCGACGATCGGCGGCGCCAGCGTGGTCGTGAAGATGAACCCGGGCGCGATGCAGCGGATCGCGTCGATCAAGTTTTTGGAGCCGGTGATGTAGCCGCCCATCAGGCCGAAGGCCTTGGCCAGCGTCCCTTCGATGATGGTGACGCGATCGGCGACGCCGTCGCGTTCCGAGATGCCGCCGCCGCGCCGGCCGTAAAGCCCGACCGCATGGACTTCGTCCAAATAGGTGATGGCGCCGTATTTGTCGGCGAGATCGCAATAGGCCGCGATCGGCGAAATGTCGCCGTCCATGGAATAGACCGACTCAAACACGATCAACTTCGGCCGCGCCGGGTCGGTTTCCTTCAATAACTGTTCTAGGTGCGCGGGGTCGTTGTGCCGAAAGATCTTTTTGTCGGCGCCGCTATGGCGGACGCCGGCGATCATCGAGGCGTGGTTCATGGCGTCCGAGAATATCACGCAATCGGACAGTATATGCGCCACGGTGGCGATGGTCGCGTCGTTCGAAACGTAGCCCGACGTGAACAGCAGCGCCGCTTCCTTGCCGTGCAAATCGGCGAGTTCGTTCTCAAGGATCACATGCAGATGCGTGGTGCCGGAAATATTGCGGGTGCCACCGGATCCGACGCCATAGGCTCGGGCCGCTTCGGCGACGGCGGCGATGGCGCCCGGGTTCTGACCCATGCCGAGGTAATCGTTGGAACACCAGATCACCACCGGATAGTCACCGTCCGGACGGCGGTTGACGGCATGCGGGAAGTCTCCGGCCTTGCGGGCAAGATCGGCGAAAACCCGGTAGCGGCCCTCTCTGCGGACGGCGTCGACCGCTGCCTTGAAGCGTGCTTCGTAGTCCATCTGGAGTATCCCGTATCCCATGTTGTTCGATACTTTGCCCCCGGAATAGGGGCCCATGCCTTGACCTATGTCAACTTCCGTCGGGCGGTTCTTTCGGTTGCCGTAATCGGCGGGAATGGGTTGGTCCGCCCGTGGATCGTTAGTCAAGGACGGGCGCGCCGAGGTCGGACGGCTCGGAAAATTCCCAAGCCCAGGCCCGAGTTACCTTCAGCCCGCGCTGGCAGGTCGAGAGACCTGGCACCCTCGCGTGAGAGATCATGTGCCGGATCGCGGGCGGCGGCGCCTAGTGGTATCCGCCTAACATAGGAGTCCTTTTTGGGATTCCCATTGATGATTGTCTGTGCGAATCT
>JAQBZY010000196.1 GCA_027620395.1 Pseudomonadota bacterium | reverse complement strand
ACCCAGCGGTGAAGACGATCAGGATACCGTGTTCGTTATAAGCTTCGCGGGCGCGTTCGAATTTTTCCGTGGCGTGATAGAAATCGAGGATCGGCCGGCCGATCTGCTCGAACCCGACGGCGCCGATCAGATAGCCGAACAGCCCGCCCAGCACCGACGCCGCCGTGCAGACCAGCGCGATCCTGATCCATTTGCTTCTGGCCGCCAGCACCATCGGAATCAAAAGGACATCCGGCGGAATCGGAAAGAACGAACTCTCGATGAACGAAATTCCGGCCAGCCAGTATATCGCATGCCGGTGTTCAGCAAAAACCAAGGTCCGGTCGTAGAGTTTTCTCAGCACTTTGGGTGTCCTTCTGAGGCGGCCGGCGCGGCCAGGCGGATGCTGTTTACCAAGACCGATGCGCCGGCGCAACGTGGGACCCCGGACTGGTCCCAGCGTCATCCAGGTGCTATCACCTCCCCATGCGGCAGGCGCAGACGGAAATCGAGATCGAAACCCGGGGCCAGGGCTTGGTCGAGTTCACCTCGGAAGCCGCCGGCTGGGTCGCCGGAACCGGCATTCAGGACGGTCTCCTGACCCTATTTTGCCGACATACCTCGGCGTCGCTGACAATCCAGGAAAATGCCGATCCAGACGTGATTGCCGACCTCAACGATTACTTTCGGAAATTGGTGCCGGAACAATCGGGCAGCTACCGCCATGCCGCCGAGGGACCGGACGACATGCCGGCGCATGTCCGAAGTGCATTGACCGACGTCTCGCTTTCGGTTCCCGTCGCCGCTGGCCGGCTGCTATTGGGCACTTGGCAGGGGCTATATCTGTTCGAACACCGGCGCCGCGCGCATCGCCGATTGCTCGCTCTGCACCTACTGGGCGAGTGAAACAACTCAGCCAACCTTCTCGATCAGCACCGCGGCTTGCTTGGTCACCAGCGACGCCGCCAGATAGCGGTAGCGCCAGCGGTGCCGGCCGGACGCTTCCTGGAATGCGCGGAACTCGTCCTCGCGCCAGGTCGGGTTGATCAGGTACTCGTCGAAAACCAACACTGAGCCAGGTTGAATTCTGGGTGCCAAGCGGTCCAGCACCGTCGATGCCGAGGCGTAAAGATCGCTATCAACATTGCAAAACCGGACCGGGCCCGGATGGGCGTCCAGAAACGGCGTCAAAGTATCTTCAAACAGACCTGGAATTAAATTCACGTTTGCCGGCACGTCGGGAAGCTCGCCCGCCGTCGAATAGACACCCTTCGGCTCGCCACCCCAGGCGGCGGGTAGCCCGTGGAAAGAATCGAAGCCATGCACTTCTTGGCCGGCGATCTTGGCCAGATGCCGGATCGAGGCGCCGTGCCGGACGCCGAATTCGAGAACCAGGCCTTCAATCTCGGCCGCGCCCATGGCCAACGCCAACAAAGCGTAGGGATCGTGCAGGATCGCCGGCGCCGGGTTCAGGTTGCCCAGATAGTCGAGGCTTGAAAGCCAGCCCTCGACAATTGGATCGTCATCGGCCAATTCCCGCAACACGTCGGCACCACGCGCACCGTCGCCGGATTCCAGAAGCGCCACGCCCAAATAGAAGCGGGCCATGTCGTGCCCGGCATCGGCTTGGGTGGCGCGGCTGAGAATGTCGACCGCCGCTTCCCGGTCTTGGTCGGTCATCATTGTCAGGCCCAAGTTGCAAAGCGCGTCGGCGTGCGCCGGCCGCAACGCCAAGGCCGCGCCATAGGCATCGCGGGCCTCCTCGAAACGGCCGGCCTCGCGGTGCGCATTGCCGAGATTGTAGTGCGCGTCGGCGAATTCGGGCGCCACCGAGATCGCGGTCTGACAATGCGCCGCCGCTTGATCGAACAAGCCCAGTTCCGACAATGTCGCGCCGAGATTGGAATGCGCCTGCGCCAACCCGGGCTGGATTGCGATCGCTCGCCGATAGGCGGTGGCGGCGCCCGGTTTGTCACCGTCGGCGCGCAGCGCGTTGCCGAGATTGTAGTAAAAATGCGCCGTATCAGGTTGCAATTCGATCGCTTGGCGGAACGCATGTGCCGCCTCGCCGAACCGTTCCATGGCCTGTAGGGCGGTGCCGCGGTTGGCCTGCGCCTCGGCAATCTCGGGGCGCTTCGAGAGCACCCGCTCGGCCAAGCGGAGCGCATTGGCCGCATCGCCCCGCTGCAAGTTGAGCGTCGCGAGCAAGTGCAAAGCGTCGATGTTGCCGGGGTCGTTGCCGAGGATCGCTTCGTAGGCGGCGGCAGCGGCTTCCAAATCGCCGGCGCGGTGACTTTCCAGCGCCCGGGCAAGTTCGGCCGGCATGTTGTCATCTGTCATCGACGCCACTCCATGGCCGCAGTATAGGCATCCCATGTGACGCTTGCGAGGCCGCCCTTCGGGACCGATCATCGGCCCCTGGAAGAAAACCAAGAGGACGCATGGCCAAGGCACGGGACAAAAGATCCGAAGCGCGGCTGGCGGTGGTTCGGGCCGCTTTGGCGGCGGGCCGGGCCGAGGAGGCGGCATTGCTTTCCCTGGCCCTGCTGGAGCGGACGCCGAACGATCCGGCGGCGCTCAATCTCGCCGGCGTCGCCGCCTTTCAGATCGGTCAACGCGAGCTTGCCAAGCAACATCTGGAAGCCGCCGCCATGCGCCGCCCTCGCGATCCCGATATTATGATGAATCTTGGCAACGTCTTGGCCGACTTGGGCGATGTGGCGCCGGCATTGGCCGCCTACGATGCCGCCGACGCTATCGGCAAAAGTCCCGAGCCGGCCTTCAATGCCGGTTTGATGCTGATGCGCCAAGGCCGCCTCGCCGACGCCAAAGAACGCTTCCGCCGCGCCGTTGCCATCGCCCCGCACCCGGGGGCAGCGCTGGCGGGGGCCGATATATTGCGCCTGGAAGGCCGGCTTGCCGACGCCCGGGCGGCGCTTGTTGCCATCGTCACGGCCCGGCCCGGCGATCCAGTCGGACACGTCAATCTGGCTGCGGTTTGCCAGGAACTCGGCGATCTCGACGCCGGCCGCGAACATGCCGAGGAAGCCTGCCGGTTGGCGCCCGGCATGCACGAGGCGCAGTTCAACCTGGGCGCCGTTCTGCTTGCCGCCGACGACAACGCCGCCGCCGCCGAGCGATTTCGCCGTGTGCTTGGCTTGCATCCCGGACACGCCGCGGCGGCGCTGAATTTGGGCGAGGCATCCTTGGGTATCGGCAATACGGACACGGCCGCTCAGGCTTACCGCCGCGCTCTCGAGATCGATCCGGGGTTCGCCAAGGCGGCCGTCGCTGTCGCCGATCTCGATCTAGCGGCGAACGATCCCACGGCCGCGCTCGGCGCCATCGAGCGGTTTCTGGCGACCAACCCGGCGCAACCGCTGGCGTTGGCCTTCAAGGCGGCGCTGCTACGGGAGATTGGCGACGACAATGCGGCCTTGGAACTTCTCGGTCTCGACGACATGCTCACCTGCATTGATGTCGAAGCCCCGGCTGGATATGCCGATGTCGGCGAATTCAACGACGCGTTGGCGGCGCACGTGCTGGCGCATCCGACGCTTACGCCGTCGCCGGAAAGCCATGCCACCCGGTCGGGCCGTCATTCCGGCGAGCTTTTGGCCGAGCCGATGGGGCCGATCGCCGAACTCGCCGACATTATTCGAACGGCGGCGGCGGATTACATCGACCGGCTGTCCGATGATCGGCACCCGTTTCGCGCCGGCCGCCCGACCGGCGGCGTGACGTCGATGCGGCTATCGGTCTGGGGCGTCGTCATGCACCAGGACGGCCACCAGGTGCCACACATTCATCCGGCGGCGTGGCTGTCCGGTGTCTATTACCCCCGGGTACCCGGGGACGTTGCCGCCGACGATCCCGGCCACACGGGCTGGATCGAATTCGGCCGCCCGCCAGAGGACTATCATCTTAAGCGCGCGCCAGATGTCCGCTTGCATTGCCCGCGCGGCGGACGGATGTTTTTGTTTCCGAGCTATCTTTATCATCGGACCGTGCCGCTCGACATCGATTCCGAACGAATCTCGATTGCCTTCGATTTGATGGTTGACGCAAAACCAATTCCCGCTGGCGAGCCGACATGAGTGAACGTAGGCGGCGATATCTGATTTACGGCGCCGCGACCGCGCTTTCGATTGCCCTTTTCGCGGCCATGGATTTCGGCGTGGCACAAGTCTGCAAAACCGCCTGCTCTGCCGTTTGGAGCATGGATCATGTTAAGAAGTTTCGGATCGCCGACGAAATCTATCATCACGGCTTGGCGCCGAACGTCACCGTCGTCGACGATTGGGGCGGCCGGCATTATCCGCTGGCGACAAATTCGCTCGGCTTCAAAGACGCAACGCCGCGCGACGTGCCGCTCAAAAGCGACCGGCGACGGTTCCTGTTCATCGGCGATTCGTTCACCGAGGGCCAAGGCGTGCCGTGGGAGGAAAGTCTGACCGGCCGGATCGCCGACGGTCTCGCGCCAGCCGGGATCGAGGTTCTGAATGCCGCCGTTTCATCGTACGCGCCTGGCATATTTTATTCCAAACTCAGGTATTTCATCGGCGAGCGGGGACTTACGGTCGAACGGGTGTTCGCCTTGATCGACATGAGCGACATCTATGACGAAGCGTATCTGTACAACCT
>JAQBZY010000195.1 GCA_027620395.1 Pseudomonadota bacterium | reverse complement strand
CTCAGCCGCTGCATTTCCGCTGCCCCGAAGCCAACGACGATTTCGCCTTCGGCTTCGAATACCGGACGTTTGATCAAAGCTGGATGCGTTGCCATGAGCGTCAGCGCGCCCTTGCCGGCGGCGTTCGCCTTTTCGGCCTCGGTCAATCCGCGCCATGTGGTGCCGCGGCGGTTGAGAAGCGTGTCGACACCGGCGGCGGCGGCCCACTTGGCTATATTGGCAGGCGTCACGCCATCGGCGCGGACATCGACGAAGGCGTGCGCGATCTCCTCACCGTCGAGCCATTTCCGGGCCTTACGGCAAGTGTCGCAGTTCTTGAGGCCATACATCATGAGCATCGGCAATCTCACCCCACCAACTACCTAAACCTGGAAACCACGAACGACAAAGCACCGCGCTTGCCGCTCGGAAGCGCCGCCTATATCGTCGGCGCAATTCGAGCTTCCGGCCGACAGGAAAACAACCGGGGAGATACCATGCGCAGAGTCGTTCTGATCGGCGGACTGTTGACGGCGCTGGCCCTGGTCTCGGTCATGGTCACCGTTACCTATACGTTGTTCAATATCGACGATCTGATCAAAAGTACCACTGAAAATTCAGGGCGCGCAGCTTTCAATACCGACGTGACGGTCGCCGCCGTCGAAATGTCGTTGAAGACGGGCGACGGCCAGTTGATCGGCGTTCGGATCGCCAATCCACCCGGATTTTCATCGGCCATGGTGGTGACAATCCCTGCCGTTGAGATCGATGTCGACACCAAACACCCGACGACGGACGCGGTGGTGCTTGGGAAAGTCCACCTACGCCGGCCCCGGGTCAGGCTGGAAATCCAGAGTGGCAAGGCCAATTTGGTGACGATCCGCGACAGCGCCAGAGCCCTTGCCGCATCGAATTCGGCAGGTCAGGGGCAGCGCCTGATCATCGAAGAGTTGTTGATCATCGACGGCGAGCTGAGCGTCACGGCAGATTTTCTTGGCAACCGCGAATTGAATGCCAAAATGCCTGATCTTCGCCTTCTCGATATCGGCAAGGCTGCTGGCGGCGCCTCGCCAGCGGACGTTTCGTCGGCCATCGCCGGATTGTTGGTCAAGGCCACCGAACGAGCGGTCAGGCGCATTGATTTGAAGGCCGCCGGCGCCGGCAACGGCATGGATTTGCAAAAACTTTTAACGGACTAAGCAGAGGAATCATGAGTATCTACCACGCCCCTGTCGAAGAGATGCTGTTCACAATGACGGAAGTCGGCGGCCTTGCCAAAATATCCGAACTGCCGGGGTGCGAAGAGGTGAGCGCCGATCTCGTCGCGGCGATCCTTGAAGAGGCCGGCAAATTCGGCACCGAAGTCTTGGATCCGATCAACCGCATCGGCGACATCGAGGGGTGCGTCCTGGACAACGGCGTCGTCCGGACGCCGCCCGGCTTCAAGGAAGCGTATCGTCAATTCATCGACGGCGGTTGGAACGGCGTGCCGTTCGATCCCGAATTCGGCGGTCAGGGGTTGCCCTGGATCGTCGCCACGGCGATCGCCGAAATCTGGCATTCAGCCAATATGTCGTTCGCTCTTTGTCCGATGCTGAGCATGGGCACGGTCGAACTATTGTCGACGCACGGAACGCCCGCCCTCAAGGAGCTTTATCTTGCGAAGCTGGTCAGCGGCGAATGGAACGGCACCATGAACCTGACCGAACCGCATGCCGGCTCCGATCTTTCGCGGGTCCGCAGCAAAGCCGTCAAGGACGGAGATGTTTACAGAATTTTCGGCCAAAAAATATTCATCACCTTCGGTGAGCACGACTTCACCGATAACATCGTACACATGGTGTTGGCCCGGACCCCCGACGCCCCTGACGGCATCAAGGGGATATCCTTGTTTCTGGTGCCCAAGTTCACGGTCGGCCAGGACGGATCGCTCGGGCCCAAAAACGATCTCCGCTGCGGATCGATCGAGCACAAGCTGGGTATCAACGCGAGCCCAACGGCGGTGATGTTGTTCGGCGAAAACGACGGCGCCGTCGGTTATTTGATCGGCGAGGAAAATCGCGGCATCGAGTACATGTTCACGATGATGAATAACGCCCGCCTCGCCGTCGGGCTGGAAGGCGTCGCCATCGCCGAGCGCGCCTATCAACGGGCCCGCGCTTTCGCCGGCGAACGGATGCAAAGCCGTGACGTCATCGCCGGCGGCAAGGAACCGGTGGCGATCATCAACCATCCGGACGTCAAACGGATGCTGCTCTCGATGCGGGCGCAGACCGAGGCTGTCCGCGGGCTTGCCTATTGGGTCGCCGGCAAGCTCGATATCTCCAAACGCCACCCGGACAGCCAAAAGGCGGCGGAAGCCCAGCGCTTGGTTGATCTCCTGACGCCTGTCGTCAAGGCCTGGAGCACCGACACCGGCGTCGAGGTCGCCAATACCGGCGTTCAGGTCCATGGCGGAATGGGGTTCATCGAAGAAACCGGCGCCGCACAACATCTCCGAGATGCCCGCATCGCACCCATTTACGAAGGCACCAATGGCATTCAAGCGATCGATCTGATCGGCCGCAAGGTGTTCCGGGAAAACGGCGAAACCGTAAAGATTTTGATCGAAGAAATGCGGGCATCGGTCGCAGCGATGGCGACCCCGCATCCCAGGCTTGCGGCGGCGATCGATGCCTTGGAACGGGCGACGGATTGGGTCGTCGGCGCGGGCGGTACGGATTTCGGGCTCGTTTTGGCCGGTGCCACGCCCTATCTCAGGCTGCTGGGCATCACCGTCGGCGGCTGGCTCCTGGTCGGCGCTGCCGAGGCGGCGGCCCGGCAGGCTGCACAACATCCCACTCTAGCGGCCAGGAAAGCGGCGGCGGCCAAGTATTTTGCCCTGCATATTCTGATCGAAGCGCCAATGCGGGCGGAAATCGTGATTAACGGCGGCACGGCCATCGCAGAAGCCGAAGCCAGCGTTCTCTAGGGCTCCCGCCGCCCATTATGGTTTACGCCGAGTTGGGCCTGAGTCCTTGATTTATCTGTGTTTTCCCCACACCCTGGGGTGTTTGGGAGCGTCGGTCAGGGCATGGACATTTTTTCACGCTACGTGTTTCGGCAGCTGTTCGTGGGCCTGATGCTGGTATCGGCCGGCCTCACCTGCATCATTTGGCTGTCGCAATCGCTCCGTTTCGTCGAAATGATCGTCAACCGGGGACTGACGGCCGGCGCGTTTATCTATATGACCCTCCTGCTTTTGCCGAATTTCCTGACCGTGATTTTGCCGATCGCGCTGTTCACGGTGATCGTTTTCACCTATTCAAAAATGATCGCCGACCGCGAGCTTGTCGTGATGCGCGCGGCCGGCGTCAGCCAAGTGGGATTGGCCAGACCGGCTATCGCATTGTCGTTACTGACAATGATCTTCGCGTATTTTCTCAATCTCTACTTGCTACCCGAGAGCTACCGGGCATTTCGTGTTCTACAATGGGAGATCCGAAATACTTATTCGCATGTTCTTCTCAAGGAAGGCGCCTTCAACAGCGTGTCTTCGAAGATCACCGTCTACATCCGCGAACGCTCGAAGGACGGCCAGTTGCTTGGCATTCTGGTGCATGATGAGCGTGACAAGGACGAGCCGGTCAGCCTGATGGCCGAGCGTGGCGCACTCGTCGACACCGGTAAGGGTGCCCGAGTCGTCATGTACAACGGCAATCGCCAGTCCGTCGCCGGCGGCAACAAGCTGTCGATCCTTTATTTCGACCGCTATGTCTTCGAAGTGCCAACAGGTGAAGCCAGCATCGGCGATCGCTTCCGGGAACCCCGCGAACGCAGCATGATTGAGTTAATTTCAATGAGGCACGGCGATGCCACGCCCGCCGATTACGGCAAGTACAAAGTTGAATTGCACAAACGATTGGTTGCCCCGGTTTTGGGTTTGGCGTTTTCATTGATCGGCCTGGCGTGCTTACTTTTCGGGCCGATCACCCGTCGGTCACAGACCAAACGCATCGTCTCGGCGGTCGTCTTCATGGTCGCCATTCAAGGTGCATCGCTGGGGCTGGAGAACATCGTCGCCCGAAATCTTTATCTGGCCCCGATACTATATTTGATTGCGTTCGCGCCTTGCCTGACCGGGATCTATTTCCTAGTCGCCAATCCTGTTCGGACCCGGGCTAAACGAAAACGGCGCCGCGTTGCCGCCAGTTCGGCCTGATCGGAAGTTTACATGCGCATTTCCGGCACCCTTTCCATTTACATCGGACGGCACTTTTTGGTGAGCTTCCTGGCCTGCTTTGGGACCTTTCTGTTCATCGTCCTATTGTTCGACACCATCGAATTGTTGCGCCGTGCCGCCGCACGTCCGGATGTGGATTTCTCGCAAGTGATCGAGATGGCTCTTTACCGTATGCCGCACATGGGACAGAAGACATTTCCGTTCGCGGTTCTATTTGGTGGCTTGGCGGCTTTTTGGCGCCTTTCCAGAACCCATGAGTTGACAATCACCCGGGCAGCGGGCGTTTCGGCGTGGCAGTTTTTGTTACCGGTGCTGCTGCTGGCCGCGGTAATCGGTTCGCTGCACATCGCTGTCGTCAATCCGCTGGCGTCGACGCTATTGGCCCGCTTCGAGCGGCTGGAAGCGACCAGACTGCAAGGTCATGAAAAC
>JAQBZY010000194.1 GCA_027620395.1 Pseudomonadota bacterium | reverse complement strand
ACAAGCCCGGCAACTCAGGTGCTTCGCCGAGGTGATAGCGATCGTCCGGCGTGAAGCTCTCGGGACCGCAGAAAAACGTCTGGATGCCGGCCGTCTCGAGGGCCGGCATGCGGCGGAGAGCAGCCTCCAAAATTGGTTCGAAATGATCGAAGTCGTCCGGCAATTGATCGAAGCAGAAATCCTCGGAGATACCGTCCATGCCCCAGGGCTTGGCCACCGGCTCGAAGGCGCCGAGCAACATCTTGCCGGCATCTTCCTTGTAATAGGCATGGGAGTCGTAGTCGCGATAGACCGGCAGATCCGGCGTGCAGCCCTCGAACGGCTCGGTGACGATGTAGAAATGCTCGCACGCATGCAGCGGCACGGTGACGCCGTGCACCCGGGCGAATTCCCGCGTCCACATGCCGCAAGCGATGACGACGTTCCGGGCCATGATCTTGCCGGCCTCGGTCTCGACGCCGGTGGCGCGTTCGCCGTCGGTCAGAATCCGGGTCACCTTGGTGTTTTCGAATATCTGCGCGCCGCCCATGCGGGCCCCCTTGGCCAGCGCCTGGGTAACGCCGACCGGATCGGCCTGACCATCGGAGGGCAAGAAGATTCCGCCGATGACGTCGCCGATCTCGATCAACGGATGATGCGCCTTGCAGCCTTCCGGGCCCAAGACATCGACTTTGAGGCCGAACACCTTGGCCATGTCGGCGCGGCGCTTCAAATCCTCCATCCGGCCTTCGTTGGTGGCGGTCGAAAGCGAGCCGTTGATCTTGTAGCCGGTCGCCTGGCCGGTCTCGGCCTCGATGCCGAGATAAAGCTCGGCCGTATATTTGGCGAGCTGGGTCATGTTCTGATTGTCGCGAAGCTGTCCGATCAGGCCGGCCGCGTGCCAGGTGGTTCCCGACGTCAATTGCTTACGCTCCAGCAACAGCACATCCTTAACACCGCGCTTGGTCAGATGATAGGCGATCGAGCAGCCGATGACGCCGCCACCGACGATGACGACTTCTGCTTCCTTGGGGAGTGTCTTGGCCATGTTTGTTTGTCCCTGCGTTAAAGATCAATAGCTCGGCGGCGAGATTACCCAAAGCACCACGGTTTCGCGGTCCGTCGGATTGCGCGACTTGTGCGGCGTCGCCAGTGGAAACGTGAACGCGTCGCCGGCACGGAGCCGATGCGTCGAGGTATCCAGAATCAATTCCAATTCGCCTTCGAGCACGACGCCGCCTTCCTCGCCAAATCGCGCGTATTTGGCATCGCCGGATTCGGCCCCCGGCTTGTAACGGCCAAGGATCATTTCGAAGGCTCCGGAAAGACCAGGCGACAACAATTCTTCGCTGACGCCGGTACCGGGAAAATTGAGACGGCGCCGGTTCTCGTGGCGGACGATCAAGCCGCGTTCGCCTTCCGGCGCCGGCGCATCGCCCTGGAAGAACCAATTGACGCCGACGCCGAGCGCTTGGGCGATGGCCTTGAGATTCGGAATTGTCAGCAATGAAAGTCCACGTTCAACCTGGCTGACGTAACCGACCGAGCGGTCGATCCGCGCCGCCAGGGTTTCCAGCGTCAGGCCGCGGGCCTTGCGCAAATCCCTGATCTGACCGCCGATGACGGCGGCATCCGGGTCGGCGACGGCGGTGAGTTGGTCCATGTGGCCTACTTTCCGTATCCACGATATGAAATACGATGCGGAAATTTCAGTCAAATGAAATTTTTTTCATCCCAATTTCTTGCCCGTTTGACCTTCCCGATCCGGTTCCCCATGTGCATCATGACAAGATCGACCAAAGGGACTCTACATGCCGGCTAAACCTCTCGCCCTGGCGCTGACGCTTCTCTTGATCTCCGGCTCGGCAGCCTTCGCGCACACCCTCGACGCCGAAATCGTCGCCGCCGCAAAGAACTGGCTCGTCGTCATGGGTGACAAGGGTAAGAAGGCCAATTTAGCGTTCAGGGACGAGGAAAGGTTCGATTGGCGCTATATCCCGAGCAGCCGCGACGGCGCCGTCATCAGAGGCATGTCGGCCGCGGAGCGCGCCGCGACCAAACAATTGCTGCGCTCGACGCTTTCATCGGGCGGCATCCTCAAGGCGGAAGCGATCATGGCGCTTGAGCAGGTTCTCCGCGAGATCGAAGGAGGGTCTGCATCGTTTCGCGATCCCGAAAATTATTTCATCAGCATCTTCGGCGAGCCCGGCGCCTTCCCCTGGGGCTGGCGATTGGAAGGACATCATCTGTCGATCAATGTCACGTTAAGCGCGTCGGGCGCCATCTCGGTGACGCCGGCCTTCGCCGGCACCAATCCGGCCAAGATACCGTCCGGACCCCGTGCCGGATTCCGGATTCAGAACGACGAATACGTGCTGTCGCTACGCTTGGCCAACGGCCTGACCCCGGCGCAACGAAAATTAGCCATGATCGCCGACCGGTCCTTGGGCGAGATCGTCACCGGCCCCGGCCGTGGCGATGCGCTGTCGAAACCGCAAGGGATTCCAGTCCCTGATCTCAGTCCGCGGCAGCGGATACTGTTGATGGAACTGATCACCGCCTACGTCGGATTGGCCAGGGACGAAATCGGCCAACCTTACATGAGTCTTGTCGAGAAAGGGCTGGCCGATACCCGTTTTGCCTGGGCCGGACCGACCAGCGGCGGTGAGCCGTTCTATTACCGCATTCACGGTCCCCGCATCCTGATCGAATTCGACGACACCCAGAACGGCGGCAACCACATCCATAGCCTGTGGCGCGACCCCATGAACGACTTCGGCCGTGACGATCTGGCCCGGCACTACAAGGGCGCGCCGGCCCAGCATGGACATGTTCACAAGCGTTACTGACATTAGCGCCTCCCCGAAGAACGGCGCGAATTACCCGACCAATCCGGCGACACCGGCGATCAGCAAGACGCCAAGCACGACACGGCGAAACAATTGCTCCTTCTCCGGCGCGAAGAAGCGAGTGCCGATGGCGGTACCGAACGCAAACGGGACCAGCAGCAACAGTGCGCGGACCGCCGCCGTCCAATCGGCGACGCCGCTCAGGAACATCATCGGCACCGCCACCGCCTGCGTCGCCGGAAAATAGGCGATGATGTTGGCCCGGGTCGCGGCGGCAGCGCCGGCACCGGCCATCTGATAGATGATGACTGGCGGATTGGCGAGGCTGGTCGAGGTCAGCATGGTGCCGGAAATCAGCCCGACAGCGACGGTGATGAGCGGCTTCTTCGGACCGCCATAACGCCAACCGGCACCGATCACGGCGACAGATAGAATGACCACCCCGGAAATCGCCCGGGTCATGGTCGCGGGATCGACATGAAGAATCAGCCAGGTTCCCGCCGGCATGCCGACGGCGGCGGCCAGCGCCATGGTGCCGACAAAGCGCCACTCGACGTCCTTCCAGGCCTTCGGCAATACCTGCAGCGTGACCACGATCTCCATCATGATGATGATGGCGACCGTCTGGCTGGGCCCGAACAGCAGCGCGAAGCTCGGCGCCATCAGCAACCCAGATCCGAAGCCGACGAACCCCCGCACCAGCCCCGCCAACAAGGCGATGGCTGCGGCAAGGCCGAGTTCAGGCGTCAGCAGCGGGCCGAAATCGATCATGGCATGATGCCGGCCCGCCGGCTCCTTAAGCGGCGATCAGACATCGGCGCCGGACGAAAAATTGAACACCGCGCCTTCCTTGATGCCGGACGGCCAGCGCGAGGTGACGGTCTTGATCTTGGTGTAGAACCGGACTCCCTCCATGCCGTGGATGGCATGATCGCCGAATAACGATGCTTTCCAACCGCCAAAGGAATGATAAGCCACCGGCACCGGGATCGGCACGTTGACGCCGACCATGCCGATATTGACGTCGCGGACGAAATCCCTGGCGGTGTCGCCGTCGCGGGTGAAGATCGCGGCACCATTGCCGTATTCGTGGTCGATCACCATTTGCTTGGCTTCGCTGTAGGTCTTGGCCCGGACCACGGAGAGCACCGGGCCGAATATTTCGTCCTTGTAGGCCGACATGTCGGTAGTCACCCGATCGATCAAGGTGCCGCCAACGAAAAAGCCCTTCTCGTAGCCTTGCAGTTTGATGCCACGTCCGTCGACGACGATACTGGCACCGGCCGACTCGGCTTCGGAAATGTAACGCTCGATCCGTTCCTTGGCGTCGCGGCTAACGACCGGGCCCATCTCCGCCGCCGGATCGGTATAGGGGCCGATCTTGAGGCCACGTACCCGGGGCGCCAATTTTTCGATGAACTTGTCGCCGGTTTCCTCGCCGACCGTGACGGCGACGGAAATCGCCATGCAGCGCTCGCCAGCCGATCCATAGGCGGCGCCGACGGCAGCATCGACGACCTGATCCATGTCGGCATCGGGCATGATCACCATGTGGTTTTTGGCGCCGCAGAGCGCCTGCACCCGCTTGCCGTTGGCACAGCCGGTTTCATAGATGTACCGCCCGATGGCTGTCGAGCCGACGAAGCTAATGGCGCCGACGCGGGCGTCGCTCAGAAGTGTGTCGACGGCCTCCGTGTCGCCGTTGACGACATTGAGCACTCCTTTCGGCAACCCGGCTTCGAACATCAATTCGCCAAGCCGGAGCCCGCATGAGGGATCTCGCTCGGACGGTTTCAGGACGAACGTGTTGCCGCACGCGACGGCG
>JAQBZY010000193.1 GCA_027620395.1 Pseudomonadota bacterium | reverse complement strand
GCCCCAAGGGGCGGCCCAAATTTCAGGTGAAGGAAAAAGTGATTACTTCTTCTTCGAACCCTTGAGGACGATCGTCTTCACTTCTTCGAGGGATTCGACAACGCGCGAGTTGATCGCGTCGCTGGCTTCGCTGTTCGACTTGGTGAGCAGATCGGCGAGCTCACGGGTGTTCTCGATCGACTTCCCGAAGGCGCTCTTGATCAGATCGGCCTGCGCGGCGGCAACCGCCTGCGGCGATTCCATCTTGCTGAGCGAGGCAATGATCTTCGAGACTTCCTCGACGCCCTGCTGCAGGATTTCGGCCTGGCGCTTGGCAAACGCCTGAACGCCTTCGACGGCAACGTGATTGGCGGCGTTGAGCGCGTCCATGTTCTTCTGGTGCGCGGCGACGACGGCGTCGATGTCAACCTTCGGCATCTCGAACTGCTTGGTCATCTTGGCGAACTCGTCCTGGACCTTCTTCGGATCGAAATCGGTCATGAACTTCGAATAGTCAGCGAAGAAGGGGTTCATCTTCTCGGCCATCTTGAAAAAATCGTTGTACATTGTGTTACTCCGTTGGCTCGTGGATGCAGGGCATCCGGTTGATTTCCGTTTGGTGCGTGGGAACCATCCCGGAGCGCTATATTGCGCTGCACCATGACCCTAATATGCAGGGTTTCAGGGGGATTGTCAATAGTTTTTGTGCACTGCACAAAAATATTCTCGCACCTGCGGAAAAATCCGGCTTAATCCTGCAACCCTTTGCCGGGTTTGCATTTTTCCAGAAGTGCGATGATCCGTTCGGCCTGCCTGAGCCCCTTGTCGAGGGCGGCCATGGTTCGGGCCAAGCCGGGATCGTCGTCCCGGGTCCAGACCCGGAGCGTGTTCAGATAAATGCCACCCAGCGCCTTCCGACGCAGCCGGCCCAGCGGACCTGAGGCCGAAATGCCGGCCGCTTCCAGCGTCAACGCCATGGACTGGAGGAGCTTCGGGCCGAGGCAAAGCGCCGCCAGGGGATCGCACCGGAGATCGTCGAGGATGGCCCGGACTGCTCCCCGGCGCCCGTCCAAAACGTCCAGGCGCCGCATCAACAGATCGAACAGCCGGTCTTTGGCGCTGCCGTCCGGGGGATCGTCGGCGAGGGTCGCCAACACCGTCTGGTCGACTCTCGCGACCGCTGCCCGAATGATCCGGGCCCGGCTGGGCAGCAGCGAAAGTGCCTCGGCCAGCGGCACACCGGCCGTTTCGGCAATATCGGCAACCCCGGCAGCGGCCCAGCGCCCGGCCTGGGCGAGATCGAGTGCGGCATCAATCAGCCGATCTCTGGCGCTCCGGCCATCAGGCTTCCCGGCCGGCTTACGCTTGGATTTACGCGTTGTTGGTTTGGCCATCTTTGGCTCCCATCCGAGGTGGTTGGGTACGTCCTCAATCCTAAATAGGAACGAAGATGCTAGCCGGCAAGTTCCCTGGAACGTTTAGTGGCGGCGGCGATGGCCTTGGTCATCAGCGGCTGCCAGGCGTCATCGGCCATCAATATCTTCAAGGCCTCGGCCGTGGTGCCGCCAGGGCTAGTGACATTCTTCCGGAGTGTCGCCGGATCCTCAGTGGCTTGATGGAGAAGTTCGCCGGCGACGGTGATCCTGGCCAGACGCATCGCCAGTTCCGCCGGCAGACCCGCCGCCCGTCCGGCCTCGGCCATGACCTCGACCAGCAAGAAGACATAGGCCGGACCGCCGCCGGAAAGCGCCGTCACCGGATCGATCAGGGCTTCGTCACTGACCGTGGCGACTTCGCCGACGGCGGCCAGCAGGCGCTTGGCCCGATCCCGCGCTGTCGCCGTCACGTTGGCGTTGGCGCAAAGCACGGTGATGCCGCGGCCGACGGCGGCCGGCGTGTTCGGCATGGCGCGGACAATCGCCGCCTGGTCTCCCAGATACCGTTCGAAATAAGCGATGGTCTTGCCGGCCGCAATCGACAGAAACAGGCATTCCGGACGCACGTACCGGGCGTATGCCGGTAGCGCTGCGTCCATGCTTTGCGGCTTGACGGCGAGGACGATTGTTTCGGGGGCAATGCCGTCCGGAAGACCGCCGGCGTCGATGACGGCATTGACGCCGTATTTGGCGGCGATCGCCTTGCCGGCTTCGGCGTTCGGCTCCACGATATAGACATCAGCCGGCTTTAAGTCCCGCTGCAGCCAGCCCTGCAGCATCGCGGCACCCATCTTGCCGCAACCGACAAGGACCAGCGGCGCGGTCATGCGATCAGGCTTCGCCGGCGGTATCGATCATCGCGGCGGCAATGGCGTCGTCCGAGGTCTTGCCGCCCCAGATGACGTATTGGAACGCCGGATAGAATTTTTCGCATTCCAGAAGCGCGGTTTCGACCAAATCCTCGATCTGCTCGAGGGTCGGCACCTGAATGCCACGCATCGGCATGGCGTGCCGGAACATCGGCAGCCCCTCATCCGCCCACATCCCGAAATGCCCCATCCAGAGCCGTTCGTTGACGTTGGCGAGAAGCTCGAATACCGGGCCGCGGCGCTCCGTCGGCACCCTCATGTCGAAGGCGCAGGTGAAGTGCATGGCGCCGATGTCGTCGTTCCACGCGAAATAAAGGCTGTAATCGCACCAAGTGCCCGGTACCTGTACCGCCATTTCCTGTTCGCTGCGACGGTCGAACGACCAATCGTTGTATTCAACGACCTGTTCGACGACATCCAAGGGGTTGGTGGTAACGGTATCGCGGGAGATTTCAACGGCACGCATGTCCTCTCCTCTCGTAGCCTGGCCGGCGAGGCTCGTGGGGCCGTAGGCGGATCAGACACTATACCTAGTTGTGGTAGCTAGATATTGGTGAAAGAGGTCCGGCGGCCCACTAGGTTTAGCCTGCACCAAGTCGGAATCGGGCGCAAGAGGAAGTTGGGCCAAAACACCGATTAATTGTGGAAAACGCCGAAAGCCCGGCCCGCATTGGCGCGGAACCGGGCTTTTGGCCTAACTAAAGATGCAGATCAGGCGGCGGCGCGGATGGCGGCCGCCTTGACGCCGGCGTCGACGTGGGCTTCGAACTGGGTGAAGTTCTTCTCGAAGCGCTGAGTGAGATCGCGGGCCTGCCTATCGTAGTCACCGCCATCGCCCCAGGTGCTTTTCGGGTTCAGAACCTCGGTCGGGATATCCGGGCAGCTGGTCGGCACCAGGACGCCGAAGTTCGGATCGGCCTCGAACTTGGCCTGGCCGAGCCGGCCGTCCAGGGCCGCGTTCAGCATGGCCCGGGTATAGGCGATCTTCATCCGCTGCCCGACGCCGTAGCCGCCGCCGGACCAGCCGGTGTTGACCAGCCAGCACTTGGCGTTGTGTTGGGCCATTTTGTCGCCCAGAAGCTTGGCATAGACGGTCGGGTGGCGCGGCATGAACGGCGCCCCGAAGCATGTCGAGAACGTCGCCGCCGGCTCCTTGAGGCCCCGCTCGGTGCCTGCGACTTTGGCCGTGTATCCGGAAAGAAAGTGATACATCGCCTGCTCCGACGTCAACTGGCTGATCGGCGGCAGGACGCCGAAAGCGTCGCAGGTCAGCATCACGATATTGCTCGGATGGCCGCCGATCCCCGACATCACGGCGTTCGGTACTTTGGAAATGTCATAGGAAACTCGGCCGTTTTCGGTCAGCGACGAATCGAAGAAATCGAATGCGCGGCTAATCGGGTCCATCTTGACGTTTTCGATGATCGAGCCAAAGGCATGGCAGAGATCGTAGATCTCGGGCTCGGCCTCGTGCGTCAGGTTGATGGTCTTGGCGTAACAGCCACCTTCGAAATTGAAGACCCCGTTCGGGCCCCAGCCGTGCTCGTCGTCGCCGATCAGTTTCCGAGACGAATCAGCGGAAAGCGTCGTCTTGCCGGTGCCGGACAATCCAAAAAAGATGGCGGTGTCGCCGCTGTTGCCGACGTTCGCCGAGCAATGCATCGGCAGCACACCTTGCGGCGGCAATAAGTAGTTCATGATCGAGAAGATCGATTTTTTGATTTCGCCGGCGTAAGCCGAACCACCAATGATGATCATCCGTTTGGCCAGATTGACGACGATGAAGGTGCCGGAGGTGGTGCCGTCAGTAGCCGGATCGGCGTTAACGCTGGAGGCCTGCAAGACGGTGAAGCTCGGCTTGAAATCGGCAAGCGCATCGGCGGGTGGCTGAATGAACATGTTGCGGGCAAACAGATTGTGCCAGGCATGCTCAGTGACGATGCGGACCGGCAACCGGAACGCCGGATCGGCGCCAGCGTAGCAATCCTGCACGAAAGCGTCGCGGCCTTCGTAATGTTTGCGAAGCTTGGCCAACAGCCGCTCGAAATTTGCTTCCGAAATCGGGCGGTTGACGTTGCCCCACCAAATGTCGTCCTTGCTCGATGATTCCTCGACCACGAAACGGTCATTGGGCGAGCGGCCGGTGTGGCTGCCGGTGTAGGCGACCAGCGCGCCGGACGCCGACAAGATCGCTTCCCGACGGGCCAATGCCTCTTCGAACAGCGACGGTGCGGCGTGGTTCCAGTAAACGTTTCCGAGCTTGTTCAATCCAAGATCGTCGAGCCCGTGGCGGCTGACGTGGTGTCCGATATTCTGCACGGCGCTTCCTCTCATCGACCCGCGGCTCGTTCGACCGCTTCCCCATTAGAGC
>JAQBZY010000192.1 GCA_027620395.1 Pseudomonadota bacterium | reverse complement strand
ACCAGACGCCTGAGCCTGGTCGCGTCGAACCGGGTCGGATCGCTGTCGGGATCGTTGGCGCCACCGTCCTCGACGATCGGCTCGAGATCGACCATCGCCTTGTTGCAACGGCCATCGAAGCGGCCGAATTCGTCGAGCACGTAGGCGATGCCGCCGGACATGCCGGCCGCGAAGTTGCGTCCGGTTTCGCCCAGCACAACGACAGTGCCGCCAGTCATGTATTCGCAGCCGTGATCGCCGCAACCTTCGACCACCGTCTTGGCGCCCGAATTGCGGACCGCGAAGCGTTCGCCGGCGACGCCGCGGAAGTAGCATTCCCCGGCGATGGCGCCGTACAACACCGTGTTGCCGACGATGATGTTCTCTTCCGGCACCAACGAGCTATCGGCGGGCGGATAGATGGCGATGCGGCCGCCGGAAAGTCCCTTGCCGACGTAGTCGTTGGCATCGCCCTGCAATTCCAGGGTCACGCCCTTGGCAAGCCAGGCGCCGAAACTTTGTCCGGCGTTGCCGTTGAGCTTGACGTGAATGGTGTCGTCGGCGAGGCCGGCGTGGCCGTGCCGTCTGGCGATTTCGCCCGACAGCATGGCGCCGACGGTGCGGTTGGTGTTGCGGATCGGGGTCTCGATCCTGACCGGCCTGCCAGATTCGATAGCGTCCGTGGCCTTGGCGATCAACATATGATCGAGGGCATTGTCGAGTCCGTGGTCCTGGGTTTCGCAATTATAAACCGCGACGCCCGGCGCCGCCGCGACCGTCGCCAGCAACTTGGACACATCGATTTTCTGCGCTTTCCAGTGATCGATGGCGGCGTCCATTTCGATGGCGTCGCGGCGCCCGATCATTTCGTTCATGGACCTGAAGCCGAGTTCGGCCATGATCTCGCGCACTTCCTCGGCGACGAAGGTAAAGAAATTAACGACGTGCTCGGGCTGGCCGGCAAAGCGCTTCCTGAGTTCCGGATCTTGCGTGGCGACGCCGACCGGGCAGGTGTTGAGGTGGCACTTTCGCATCATGATGCAGCCCTCGGAAATAAGGGCCGCCGTGGCGCACCCGAATTCATCGGCGCCCAATAGCGCGCCGATGACCACGTCACGGCCGGTGCGGATGCCGCCATCGACCTGCACCGCGATACGGCCCCGGAGTCCGTTCATCACCAACGTCTGGTGCGTTTCGGCAAGGCCCAGTTCCCACGGTCCGCCGGCATTCAAAAGCGACGTCAGCGGGCTGGCGCCGGTGCCGCCGTCATGGCCTGAAATGGTGACGTGGTCAGCGTGCGCCTTACTGACGCCAGCGGCAATGGTGCCGACGCCGACTTCCGAGACCAGCTTCACCGAAATCCGCGCTCGCGAGTTGACGTTCTTGAGATCGTGGATCAGTTGCGCCAAATCCTCGATCGAATAGATGTCGTGGTGCGGCGGCGGCGAGATCAGGCCGACGCCCGGCGTCGAGTGGCGAACGCGGGCGATCCATTCGTCGACCTTGTGGCCGGGAAGCTGTCCGCCCTCGCCGGGCTTGGCGCCTTGCGCCATCTTGATCTGCAAATCATCGGCGTTGACCAGATATTCCGTCGTCACGCCGAACCGGGCCGAGGCCACCTGCTTGATCGCGGAACGCATGGAATCGCCGTTCGGCAACGGCTTGTAGCGGGTCGCTTCCTCGCCACCCTCGCCGGTATTGGACTTACCACCCAAGCGGTTCATGGCAATCGCCATCGTGGTGTGCGCCTCCCAGGAAATCGAGCCGAACGACATGGCGCCGGTGGCGAACCGCTTGACGATCGAGGACACCGGCTCGACCTCGTCCAATGGCACCGGATTGCCGACCGGTTTCAGTTTAAAGAGACCGCGCAGATTCTTGAACTTCCGGGTCTGGTCGTTGACCTTGGCCGTGAACGCCTTGAACTGCTTGTAGTTGCCGCTTCTGACCGCATGTTGCAGCGTGCCGATGGTCTCCGGCGTCCAGACGTGCTCCTCGCCCCGAAGCCGGTACGCCAGATCGCCACCGACATCCAAATCCATCCGATACAGTGGCGCATCGCTGAACGCCAGCATATGCCGGCGCTCGGTCTCGTGCGCGATCTCGTCCAAGCCCACGCCCTCGACCTTGGTCGAGGTGCCGGTGAAATAGGCGTCGATGAATTCGCTCGACAATCCGACGGCATCGAAAATCTGTGCCCCGCAATAGGACTGATAGGTCGAGATGCCCATTTTCGACATCACCTTGAGGATGCCCTTGCCGACCGCCTTGACGTAATTCTTAGCCGCCGTCTTTTCGTCGACCGGCGCGCCCGGTTGCGCTGCCCATTCGGAAAGCGTGTCGAACGCCAGATACGGATTGATCGCCTCGGCGCCGTAGCCGGCCAGCAAGCAGAAGTCGTGCACGCGGCGGGCCTCGCCGGTTTCGACGACAAGCCCGACCTCGGTCCTCAATCCCTCGCGGATCAGGTGATGGTGCACCGCGCCGGTCGCCAGCAACGCCGGCACCGCGACATGTTCCTCGTCGATATCGCGGTCGGACAGGATAACGATGTTGTATCCTTGATCGCGGACCACCGCTTCGGCTTCGTCGCAGATGCGGCTGAGCGCATCGGCCATGCTTTGGCGCTCGCCGGCCTTGATCGGATAGCAGATATCCAGCGTATAGGTGCGGAACTGCCCATCGACATGGTTTTCGATCCGCCGCACCCTTTCCAGATCGGTGTTGGTGAGAATCGGCTGCTCGACCTCAAGGCGCTTGTTGACGCCGCCCGACCCCAAATCCAACAGGTTCGGCCGGGGCCCGATAAAGCTGACCAGCGACATCACCAATTCCTCGCGGATCGGATCAATCGGCGGATTGGTGACCTGAGCGAAATTCTGGAAGAAGTAGTCGTAGAGCATCCTCGGCCGGTCCGAGAGCGACGCCAACGGAATATCGCGGCCCATGGACCCGATCGGATCCTCGCCCTTCTCGGCCATCGGATAGAGGAAAAATTTCACATCTTCCCGGTTATAGCCGAACGCTTGCTGCTGATTGAGCAGCGTCGCCGCATCGGGTGTCATCGGCCCGATTTCCTTCGGCAGTTCCGAAAGGTGAATCTGTGTCTGATCGAGCCACTTCTGATACGGATGCGCGCGCGCCAGTTCCGATTTCAGTTCCTCGTCGGAAATAATCCGGTGCTGTTCGAGATCAATCAAAAGCATCTTGCCCGGTTGCAGACGCCACTTCTTGACGATCTTGCTTTCCGGGATCGACAGCACGCCGACCTCGGAGGCCATGATCACCAGCCCGTCGTCGGTGAGGATATAGCGCGCCGGGCGAAGACCGTTGCGGTCCAAGGTCGCGGCAATTTGCCGGCCGTCGGTGAAGGCCATGGCGGCCGGTCCGTCCCAGGGCTCCATCAGCGCCGAATAGTATTCGTAGAACGCGCGTCTGGCCGGGTCCATGGAGGGGTTGTTGTGCCAGGCTTCCGGGATCATCAGCATCATCGCATGGCTGAGCGAATAGCCGGCCATCACCAGAAGTTCGAGCGCATTGTCGAAGGTCGATGAATCCGAAGATCCATCGCCGATCAGCGGCCAGAGTTTTTCCAGATCGTCGCCGAGAACGTCCGAATGCATGTTGTGGCGCCGGGCATTCATCCAGTTGACGTTGCCCCTGAGCGTGTTGATTTCGCCGTTGTGACACAGAAACCGGAACGGTTGCGCCAAGCGCCACGACGGGAAGGTGTTGGTCGAGAACCGCTGATGGAACATCGCCATCGCGGTTTCGAAATCGGTGTCTTGGAAATCCTTGTAGTACTTGGCCAAGCTCTTGGTCAGCACCATGCCCTTGTAGACGATGGTGCGAGCCGACAAGGACGGCATGTAAAAGTCCTGCCAGGACGTCTCGTCCTCGTCCCAAAGCGCGTGGTGGCTTTGTTTGCGGATGACATAGAGCTTGCGCTGGAAGGCCTCGGTGTCGGGCGTCTTGTCGCCGCGCCCGATCAAGACCTGACGGATCACCGGTTCGTTTATCTTGACGCTTTCGCCGAGCACGCTGTTGTCGACCGGCACGTCGCGCCAACCGAGCAGTTTCTGCCCCTCGGCCTTGGTCGTCCGCTCAATGGCCTCGACGGCGCGGCGCCGAGTTTCGGCATCGCGCGGCAGAAATACCATGCCGATGGCGTAATCGCCCTTGGCCGGGACGGCGATGTTGTGCTTGGCGAATTCCTTACGGAAGAACTTGTCCGGCAATTGAATGAGAATCCCGGCGCCGTCGCCGGCCAGCGGATCGGCACCGACGGCACCCCGGTGATCGAGGTTGAGCACGATCTGCAACGCCTGATGCACGATCTCATGCTTCGGCTCATTGTTGATATTGGCGATGAAGCCGAAACCACAGGCATCGTGCTCGTTGGCGGGGTCATAAAGCCCCTGCGCGACGGGCAAGCCAACTCTGTTACGGCGTATCGGCGTAGTCATTCGTCAAACCCCGGCGTTGGTAGTCAAAAGCCCGCCTAAATAACAATGCAGGCGATGGACGCAAACATTTTATCGTCTGCCTTCGGGCAGGCTATTCAGAATGCCACGTTTGCGCCTGCAAAAAAGAGTGCAATGCGAAATTTGCGCTCAATATTGTCGCAAAACCGACCTAATACTAGCCTGCAAAAAGCAGAACTTGTGGCCCTCATCCTTCGAGACGGTCCTTCGGACCTCCTCAGGA
>JAQBZY010000191.1 GCA_027620395.1 Pseudomonadota bacterium | reverse complement strand
CATCGGCCTGGACCGCAGCATGATCCCGCTCGGCTCGTGCACGATGAAGCTCAACGCCGCCGCCGAGATGATCCCGATCACCTGGCCCGGATTCGCCCGCATGCATCCGTTCCAACCACTGGATCAGGCCGCCGGCTATTTGGAATTGATCAAGGATCTAGAAGCCAAGCTGTGCCGGATCACCGGCTTCGCCGCCTGCTCGTTGCAGCCAAACGCCGGCTCGCAGGGCGAATATGCCGGCCTGTTGACGATCCGCGCCTATCACGCCGCCAACGGTAATCCGGGCCGCAACGTCTGCCTGATTCCGTCATCGGCGCACGGCACCAATCCGGCCAGCGCCGTGATGGCCAATATGCAAGTCGTGGTCGTCGGGTGCGACGATCACGGTAATGTCGATGTCGAGGACTTGAAAGCCAAGGCGGCCGAGCACAAAGAAAATCTGGCCGCCTTGATGGTGACTTATCCGTCGACGCACGGCGTTTTCGAAACCGAGATCCGCGATATCTGCGAGACGATCCATGCCAATGGCGGCCAAGTCTACATGGACGGCGCCAATCTGCAGGCCATGGTCGGCATCTGCAAACCGGGCGAGTTCGGCCCTGACGTCATGCACATGAACCTGCACAAGACGTTCTGCATTCCGCACGGCGGCGGCGGTCCGGGCGTCGGTCCGATCGCGGTGGTCGAGCATCTGGCGTCGTTTCTGCCCGGCCATCCGCTGGTGCCTGAATGTTCGCCCAACGGCGTCATGGGCGCGGTCTCGGCGGCACCCTGGGGCTCGGCGTCGATTCTACCGATCTCCTGGGCCTACATCGCGATGATGGGAGGTGCCGGACTGGCCAAGGCGACCCAGGTCTCGATCCTGAATGCCAACTACATCGCCAAGCGGCTCTCTCAGCACTATGGCATTCTCTATAGCGGCCCAGGCGGCCTGGTGGCGCACGAATGCATCGTCGATACGCGGGAGATTTTGCATGCCACGAATTTGAGCGTCGACGACATCGCCAAGCGGCTGATGGACTATGGCTTCCACAGTCCGACCATGTCCTGGCCGGTGGCCAATACCTTGATGGTCGAGCCGACCGAATCGGAGCCGAAGGAGGAATTGGACCGCTTCTGTGACGCCATGTTGGCCATCCACGCCGAGGCGACCAAGGTGCAGCAAGGCATTTGGCCGGCCGACGACAATCCGCTGGTCAACGCCCCGCACACCGCCGACGTGGCGCTCGCCGATAGCTGGATGCACTCGTATTCCCGGGAAGTCGCGGTCTATCCGATGCCGGGTCTCAAGGCCGACAAGTACTGGCCACCGGTCGGACGGATCGATAATGCGCAAGGCGACCGCAATCTAGTCTGTGCCTGTCCGCCCTTGAACGCCTACGCCGACGCGGCGGAATAACGAGGAAATCGCCCGGTGGCCGTCCGCCTGCTCTCGGAACGCGATTACGTGCGGATGCCGTGGCTGAACGGTGGCGGCATCGCGACGGAATTCGTCAAGGCCGACATCGATCCTTCAGAGCGCGGGCCGGACGAAACCTTTCTTTGGCGATTGAGCGACGCCGACATCGACCGCTCGGGACCGTTCTCGAACTACCCGGGCATCGATCGCTTTTTCATGTTGCTCGAAGGGAACGGCGTGACCCTCGATTTCGGCCCCAACGGCGTCCAGCGCCTTCAGGAGAAACACCGGTTCGTGCAGTTCGACGGCGGATGGCCGACGCATTGCGAGCTTATCGACGGTCCGGCCCGCGCCTTCAATCTGCAAACGTCGCGCCGGCACGTCGAAGCACGCCATCAGGTGATCCAAAGCGGCGACGCCAACATTAAGAAGGCCTTCCCGGCCGAGGAATGCCAAGAGGCCACGACCCGGCTGGTCTTTGTCCTCGACGGCGAGGCTTCCATCACCGTCGGCGGTGACGACGCGATGGCGTTGGAAAAATATGCAACCTTGGTCGTCGAGCAGGACGCCGGCCAGCCGCAAACCCTGTTTCTCTCGGGGTGCGGATTCACGGCCATCGTCATCGATCTCTTCGAAAAGCAGACGTGATCGCCGCCGCCTAAAGATCGTCCCAATGCTGGCGCAGAATTTCGCCGATGGTGCATGGCGGCCGCCCCTCGCCGGCGGCGGGGATGATAGCCGGCCGAGGCTCTGGCGTGTTCTCGGGGGCTAGTCCGGCGATCTCCAGGATCAGTTTCCGGTGCACGGCGCGGGCGTAGTCGTCGAAGCCGTTGGCCACGATGATAAAGGCGCCGGGACCACCGACGACGCAGTCGGTATAGTAAAAATCCAAATTGGGTATCTGGCGCCGGCCATAACGGCTCGGCCTGTCGTTGACGATCGGCAGGCCATTGATGATGTAGCCCTTGGCCACCGCCCGGTCGCGGGCCCTGGTCACTATCTCGCCGTCGTTGTTGGCGCCGTCGCCGGATATGTCGATGACCCGCCGCTCGGCGCGGTACGGGCTGTCCGCGAACGCCTGCATGCCGCCCCGGATGGCGCCGCTGATCGAGGTCCAGACGCTGATCATCAGCGGCTCGAATGCCAGAGCGGCGGCGAAATCAAGCGCCGAGGCGGCGCTGTTGATCAGTTTCCAGGGCACCAGGATCTGCTGATGATGATCGCCGGCCCATTCCATGTAGGTGACGGCGATGGCGCCGTGCCGGCCGCGCTTGATGGCCTCCATGATAGCCGGATGGCGAAACGCATGGACATACCCCTGGCGCTGCAACGAAGCCTCGATATCGTCGATGCTGCCCGACGTATCGACGGCAATGACCAGCTCGAGATCGACCGGCGGCTCGGCATTGGCAGCAGGCGCCATGATCGTGGCGGCCCAAAACGCCATTCCAAACGTCCAACGCATCGACATAGTGAGCGATCCCCGCAGGGTTGAGCGCCACCTTGATCGGCCGATGGAATCCGGCCAAGCTTGGCGCCGTCCACAGGAGTGAACGGCATGGCTCTCGATCACGTCAAGGCGATCCTATTTGATACCTTCGGCACCATCACCGATTGGCGGTCATCAATCGCCGCCGAAGGAGTGCGGGTGGCCGCCGCCAAGGGCGTCAAGGATTTCAACGGTGATGCCTTCGCCCGGGCCTGGCGGGCCGGCTACCGACCGGGGATGGTGCCGGTGATCGCCGGCACCCGATCCTGGACCCCGGTCGATGTCATTCACCGCGAGCGGTTGGATGTGATCCTTCCCGACTTCGGACTCGGCATGCTGAACGAGGCCGAGCGCCGGCATCTCAACGAAGCCTGGCACCGCATCAATCCGTGGCCGGACTCGGTGCCGGGGCTCCGGCGGCTCAAGGCGAAATACCTGATCGCACCGCTGTCCAACGGCAGTCTGGTGCTGCTTTCATCCATGGCCAAGCGGGCTGGCATCCCGTGGGATTTCGTGGTTTCGTCGGACATGCACAAGGCCTACAAGCGTGACCCCAAGGTCTACCAAAACGCGGTCGCGCTGCTTGGCTTCAAACCGGAAGAAGTGATGATGGGCGCCGCGCACAACGACGATCTCGAAGCCGCCCGGAAAGAGGGCCTTAGGACTGGCTATATCAACCGGCCATACGAATACGGGATCGATCAGAACAGGGACTTCGACGCGACGTCGAATTGGGACGTGATCTGCACCAGCGTCGAGGAATTGGCCGACGTCATGGGCGTCTGATCGCTCGCCGCGCCCGGGATATCGCCGAATGGACACAACAGACTTTCAGGCGTCGGCCGGATGGCTGGTCGCCGAACTCGAAGCGGACCGCAGTTGGGAATTCTCCATCGACGGTGCGGCCCGAGCGCAGCTCGCCCGCACCGTCAAGGCGGCCTATGACATTGATCGGCCTTTGTTCGATTATCGCCGTGAGGACTTCGACTTAGGCCCAGCTTGGACCACCATCGCCGCCGCGATTCGGCAAGCGCACCACGGCCGCGGCATCGCGTTGGTGCGCGGATTGCCGCGCGACGGCCTAAGCGAGAAAGAGTTCGAGCTCTTGAACTGGGCCATCGGCCTTTATACCGGCGTCGCCCGACCGCAAGGAAAGGCCTCGCAATACATCTCGCCGGTCCGTGACGCCGGCACCGACTACCGTACCGCGAGCGGGCGCGGCTATTCCTCCAACGCCAAGCTCGATTTCCACGTCGATGGTTGCGATTTGGTCACGCTTGCCTGCTACAACAAGGCCAGGTCCGGCGGGCAAAGCATGCTTACCAGTGGCGTCACCGCCCGCCGGCAGCTGATCGACGAACGTCCCGATCTGGCGGAGCTGGCGCACCAGTATTTCTATTTCAGCCGGCAAAACGAGCAAGCACCGGGCGAAGCCCCTTATTACGGTCAGCCGTTGTTCGATTTCGCCGACGGCCGCCTGTTCGGAAAATGGAACCGCAACCGCGTGCAGAGCGCGCAAAATATCGAGGGCGTCCCGAAATTATCGGGCGGACAGCGTCAGACCATGGATGCTCTGGATGAAATCCTTCGGCGGCCCGAGTTCATGTTCACCATGTATCTGGAGCCCGGCGATCTGCAAATCATCAACAATCACGTGATGCTGCATTCACGGACGGACTACGTCGACTACGAGGCCCCGGAACAAAAGCGGTTGCTGAGCCGGCTGTGGTTGGCGCCGCCGGATTCGGTGATAGTGTCCCCGGACGTGGTGTACGAAGCGCCCATGGGGGCGTTGGGCATAGGGAGCGTAGCGACCGG
>JAQBZY010000190.1 GCA_027620395.1 Pseudomonadota bacterium | reverse complement strand
CGTCTCGTGCGCGAA
Source organism: Pseudomonadota bacterium (assembly GCA_027620395.1). Taxonomy (GTDB): domain Bacteria; phylum Pseudomonadota; class Alphaproteobacteria; order Rhodospirillales; family Casp-alpha2; genus JAQBZY01. The sequence goes on along the minus strand of JAQBZY010000190.1, from coordinate 4,698 downwards.
GCGGGCGGAACGCCTAGGATGAAACAATAAGTCATTCTTTATGCAGATTGGTATTATCTCGACGGAGGTGGCGCCGTTTGGCGGCATGAAGGAATCCGGCATGGGCCGCGAGGGCTCCAAGTACGGCATCGAGGAGTTCGTCGAGATCAAGTATCTGTGCATGGGCGGAATCGGCTGACACCACGGACCCAACGACACTCACGGCTTGTTCAACGATTTGGGGCTGGCCGGGAGACCGGCCGGCCCCTATCTATTCGGTCTCAGAGCTTATGAGTTGAAGGAGATCCGCATGGCCGCCCACGACTACGACATGATCGTCATCGGCGCCGGTTCGGGCGGCGTCCGGGCGGCCCGGTTCTCGGCCCAGCGCTATGGCGCCAAGGTCGCGATCATCGAGAACCTGCGCACCGGCGGCACCTGCGTGATGCGCGGCTGCGTGCCGAAGAAGCTCTTGGTTTACGGCGCCCATTTTGCGCACGACTTCGAGGATTCTCGTGGTTTCGGCTGGCAGCCGGGCCTGGCCCGGCACGACTGGCCGACACTGATTGCGCGCAAGAATGCCGAACTCGACCGCCTAGAAGCGGTCTATCACCGACTTTTGAAGGATGCCGGCGTCACCGAGATCGACGGCACTGGCAAGCTTGTCGACGCGCACACCGTCGAGGTCGGCGGCAAGCGGATGACCGGCAAATACATCCTGGTCGCCACCGGCGGCTGGCCGAGCCTCCCCGACGTGCCCGGCATCGAGCACGTCATCACGTCCAATGAAGCGCTCGATCTCGAAACCATGCCGAAACGCATCGTCATTGTCGGTGGCGGCTATATCGCCGTCGAATTCGCCGGCATCTTCCGGTCCTTGGGCGCCGAGGTCACTATCGTGATCCGAGCCGACAATATCCTGCGCGGGTTCGACGGCACCATGCGCGACGCGCTCCGGGCTGAAATGACCAAGCAAGGCGTGAAAATTCTATCCGGTACGCAGGTCAAGGCCATCGAGAAGCGCAAGGACGGCTTTTCGGTCAGCCTCGACAATGGCGGCCCGCTTCCAGCCGACGCCGTCATGTACGCCACCGGCCGGGCGCCCAACAGCAAGGGCATCGGCCTCGAAGAGGCCGGCGTCACGCTCGACAAATCGGGCGCCATCCAAGTTGACGCGTATTCCAAAACCAGCGCCGACAGCGTCTATGCCATCGGCGACGTCACCGACCGGATTCAGTTGACGCCGGTGGCCCTGGCCGAGGGCATGGCGCTGGCGCATACGCTGTTCGGCGGCCAGCCGACCGCCGTCGATTACGCCAATGTGCCGTCGGCGGTCTTCTCTCAGCCGACCATCGGCACCGTGGGATTGACCGAGGAACAGGCCCGCCGGGACCACGATGTCGACATCTATGTTTCCAAGTTCAAGTCGATGAAGCACACCCTTTCCGGGCGTGACGAACAAACGGTGATGAAGCTGATCGTCGACAAAAAAACCGGCCGCGTGCTCGGCTGCCACATGCTGGGCGGCGATGCGCCGGAAATCATTCAGGGCATCGCCATCGCCATCAAGTCAGGCGCCAGCAAGGCCGATTTCGACGCCACCATCGGCATCCACCCGACGGCGGCCGAGGAATTCGTCACCATGCGCGAGCCCTTGCCGGCCGTCGTCGGCTAGGGGCCGGGTCGGCTTTTTCCTGGAAAATCCGTCCCGGCGCGCGTATATCCAAGGGCTCGTTGGGCAGAGATGATTAAGGTGAGATTCGCCATGGCCGCCAAATGGACGCCGGATAGCTGGCACAATAAGCCTATTCAACAGGTTCCGGAATATCCGGATCAGAAGAAGCTGCTCGCCTCCCTACAGACGCTCCGCAATTATCCGCCCCTGGTGTTTGCCGGCGAGGCCCGCAACCTCAGGAAGGCGCTCGGCGACGTCGCCATGGGCAAGGCCTTCGTGCTGATGGGCGGCGATTGCGCCGAAAGCTTCGCCGAGTTTCATCCAAATAACATCCGCGACACCTTCCGGGTATTGCTGCAGATGGCCGTCGTGCTGACCTTTGGCGCCGCCATGCCGGTGGTCAAGGTCGGCCGCCTGGCCGGCCAATTCGTCAAGCCACGCTCGGCACCGACCGAAACCATCGATGGCGTGACGCTGGACAGCTACCGCGGCGACATGGTCAACGGCATGGATTTCACCGCCGAGCAGCGCGTTCCAGATCCGGAACGCATGGTGCGCGGCTACAACCAGTCGGCGGCGACGCTCAATCTGCTGCGCGCGTTCGCCCAAGGCGGCTATGCCGATCTGCACAAGGTGCACCAGTGGACGCTGGGCTTCGTCACCGACAGCCCGGCCGGCGACCGCTACCGCGACTTGGCCGACCGCTTGGACGAGACGCTTGCGTTCATGGCCGCTTGTGGGTTGACGTCGGAAACCACGCCGCAAATTCGCGAAACCAATTTCTATACCTGTCATGAAGCGTTGCTGCTGCATTACGAAGAAGCGATGACCCGGGTCGATTCGACCAGCGGCGACTGGTACGACACGTCGGCGCATTTCCTTTGGATCGGCGACCGCACGCGGCAGCTTGACCATGCGCACGTCGAATTCATGCGCGGCATCCACAACCCCATCGGCATGAAGACCGGTCCATCGACCGATCCCGACGAGCTGATCCGGCTGATCGACGCCTTGAACCCGAAAAACCAACCGGGACGGCTGACGCTGATTTCCCGGATGGGGGCGGAGAAAGTGCATGACATGCTGCCGAAGCTGGTTCGCCGGGTCAGGGACGAGGGCCGACACGTGGCCTGGGTCTGCGATCCCATGCACGGCAACACCATTAAAAGCACCACCGGCTACAAGACCCGGCCCTTCGACAGCATCCTGGCCGAGGTTCGGGGCTTCTTCGACGTGCATCGCGCCGAGGGCACACACGGCGGCGGCGTGCATTTCGAGATGACCGGCCAGAACGTCACCGAATGCACCGGCGGCGCAATGGCCATCACCGATACCGATCTCGCCGACCGTTATCACACCCATTGCGATCCACGTCTCAACGCACAACAATCGCTGGAACTCGCCTTCCTGCTGGCCGAGACGCTGAAGCAGGAACGGATCGCGGTGCAACAGGAACGGGCTGCGTCGTAACAACGCAGTTCGGTCGGAGGTCGTCGGCATGACATCGGACCATAAGACCAAGTCGCCGGCGACGAACCAGGAGACGTCCGAGCCGAAGCCGCGCCTGGTCGCCGCCGCATCCGGCCCCGCCGCCATCGATGTTCAACGCTGGACCGACCATTACTTCGAGCGGACCAAGCAGATCGTCAGGCGCTTTGGCGACAAAAGCGTCACTTACGCCATCTTCATGCGCCGGCCGGTGATCTTCGCACCCCGGCTGATGCTGAACTGGATCAACCGTATTGCCCAGGAGCGCGGCGTCACGTTCGACATCACCGCCAACTACAATGAAGGCGATTGGGTCGGCGCCGGCGAGCCATTGATGTACATCAAGGGTTCGATGTATCACCTGGTCGATCTGGAAACGCTATATTTGCAAAAACTCGGCGCCGCCTGCGTCGCCGCCAACAACGCCTATTCCATGTGCGCCGAATTGCCGAAGGCTGCATTCCTGGCCATGGACGCCCGGCACGCGGCTGGCCTCGAGATGGCGGAACTGATGGCTTATGCGGCGTCGGTCGGATCGAAGGCGGCCCAGGCGCACGTTGGCGCAATAGGCTTTATCGGCAACGCCACCGAGGCGACGGCGCATTACTTCGGCGAGACGCACGGCAAGGGCACGATGCCGCATGCGCTGGTCGGCTATGCCGGATCGACCCTGAAGGCGGCAGAGATGTTCGTCGATACCTTTCCCGATCAACCGCTGACGGCGCTGGTCGACTACTTCGGCCAAGAGATCACCGACGCCCTGACCGTCTGCCGCCGCTTCCCGGCAATGGCGTCGGCGGGCCGGATCAACATCCGCTTGGATACCCACGGCGGACGCTTCGTCGAGGGCCTGGATCCGCAGGAATCCTATGCCGTTCTCGAGCGGCACGCGCCGGGCGCGATCCGGCGTTACAGAAACGACGCCGAGCTTCGCTATCTGACCGGCACCGGGGTTTCGGCGGCGGCGATTTTTCTGCTTCGGGAAAACCTCGACCGCAACGGATTCGATAAGGTCAAGATCGTGGCGTCATCGGGATTCGATGTCGAGAAATGCAAAGTCATGGCCGACGCCTTCGCGCCGATCGACATCGTCGGCACCGGTTCGTTCCTCCCGAATAAATGGACCGAAACCTACGCCACCGCCGACATTGTCGCCTACGACGACGAGCCTTCGGTCAAGATCGGGCGGGAATTTCTGCTGCGCCGCGACTAGGCGCGGCAGCCGAACGGGCGTCGCCCGTCAGCCTGACATCAGCCGGTGATCAAGCGCTTCAAGGTCTTCAGCGCATCATCGACGGCATCGGGGCCATGCCGCTTGGCCAGCCGTTCGCGGCCCTTGTCGGAGGAAAGAATTTTCCGGACATCGCTCAACAGTGCATCGAGAAAACGGCGGAACCCCTGTTCCGTCAATTCCCATTGCTGAAGCTCGCTGGCAGCGCCGTCGCTGGCCGGCCCGAGGTTGGAATTAACCAAGTTAATGAACCAGTTCGAGCGGCGCTCGAAGTCGCTGAACCTGGACGCGATCACCAATCCGGCATCGATTTTGACGGTCAAAG